>SXPC01000288.1 GCA_005778225.1 Planctomyces sp.
CGCCCCCGTGACGTTGGGGAGCGGGATCATGATCGTATGCGGCGGCTTTTTTGGGCCTTTTTGTTGAGAGGGGGGATTGGCGTCGAAATAGCCTCGTCCCTGCCACCAGGAAAACCACTTTTGCTGGGCGAGTTTGGGTTCGTATTGCTTGGCGAGTTCGGTCATGACGGATGCAGATTCACCACAAAGACACAAAGGGCACGAAGTTTCACAAGACGCAGATCATACGGGAGCTGATGGTATTATGCGAGTGAATCAGAAGAGGGTGGGATTCGTCGCGGAGGCCTGACTATGAAGTACTTGTCGATGCACTTCCGACAGCTGCAGTGAAGTATGAATTCATCGGCATACGCCGTTTTTTCATCGACATCCTCGCTGGACCACTCTCCACAAGGCTTCTGAAAAACCAGATGACATGTTTCCGAGCCATCCAGAACCCCGAGGATCTCTCCTGCCCTGATCTCACACTGAACTTCGGCCTCACGTACCGTTGGAGCAATATCTTCGAGTGTGAGCTCGCGAATTGCCTCTTCGAGCTCGTCTGGGTGTATGAGAAACTGAATGCGTCTGCCGGCATAATGAATTTCGTAGATGACTTTTCGTTCGAACATCATTTCTTCCGAGTCTGCAGGTCGGCGACAAAAGCGGCGTGCGCGGGGGAATTCAGTGCATGCTGCAACGTCTTAAGAGCTTGGTCATAGTCAGTTCGCATCAATGCAGGAAAATCGATAGTCAGTCCCGCGAAAATTTGACTCGCCCAGCAGCCATCCTTCATATCGCGGCGCTGAAAGATGCCGTCGATTAAATCAAACGCATCAAACTCGCCATCAATCGTACGCCAGACGAGATACTCTTTCACCCCGATTTGTTCGTAAAGATCCTTCTTCATATGAAGGTCGTAATTCGCCGTACTCGCAGCGATTTCGATCAATAATTCCGGCGCTCCGGTCAACCAGCCTTTTTCGTCAATGTAAGAGTTTCCTCCTGCCCAGTTTGGTAACCGGAGGTGGGCATCAGGGCGTGGGCCATTCTTCGGTGCGAGTTGCAGTGTGGTTTCTTCCCCGCCTTTAATTCCGAATGTTGCCCTGACGTAATTCTTCAGCAGAAACCGAACTTCCTCTGCGGGTTCATCATGCCATTCCAGACGCTGAGCGTTCATATAAACGACCCCAAAGATTAATTCAGTGCGAGGCAAATCCGGAATCTGCTCGCAACGCTCCACGAACTCGTCCCAGTTCATGTGATCGCCGTTTTGCAGTAGCTTGATGGCAGGTGTTGTGATCGAAGTGGCCATGCGGATCTCCTTTTGACGTTCACGGTATTCTAACCCAAGACTCCCTCATCTTTATAGAGCTTATATTCCACCGAATCGACCAGCGCCAGCCAGCTGGCTTCGATGACGTTTTCGCTGACGCCAATGGTGCTCCAGACGTGTTTGTTGTCTTTGCTTTCAATCACGACCCGGACACGGGCGGCGGTGCCTTGAGAGGAGTTGATGACACGGACCTTATAATCGAGCAGTTGCATCGACTTGAGGTTCGGGTAGGCAGCCATGAGGGCTTTGCGTAACGCGACATCGAGAGCGTTGACGGGTCCGTCTCCTTCGCCGACGACGTGCTGGATTTCGTCGCCGATTTTCAGCTTGATGGTCGCTTCTGTGGATGGCTCGTGACCTGGAACGGCTTCCACGTTGACACGATAGTGCAGGCGCTCGAACCTTGGCTGGTACTGGCCGGCGACTTTCTTGATCAGCAGATCAAACGAGGCTTCGGCGGCTTCGAACTGGTAGCCGACATTTTCGAGTTCCTGCACCTTGGCGAGGATGCGGGCCATGAGGTCGTTGTCGTCGTTGAGTTTGTACTTGGTGGTCTTGGCGACGATGTTCGAGCGTCCGGAAAGTTCGCTGACGAGGATGCGTCGTTCATTGCCGACGGTCTCGGGATTGATGTGCTCATAACTGGCGGCGAGTTTGTTGACGGCATGGACGTGCATCCCCCCTTTGTGGGCGAAGGCGCTCGACCCGACAAACGCCTGGCCGTTGCGGAAGTTCATGTTGGCCAGTTCGTAAACGTAGCGGGACAGTTCCGTCAGACGGGCCAGGCTGCCGTCTTTTAGACAGCTGAAGCCTTTCTTCTTGAGCGCAAGATTCGCGATGACGGAGATCAGGTCGACGTTACCACAGCGTTCCCCGATGCCGTTGACGGTTCCCTGTACCTGGACGGCTCCGGCTTCGACGGCAGCCAGCGAATTAGCGACCGCGAGTTCGCAGTCGTTGTGGCAGTGAATGCCGACAGGAATGGACACGGCGCTGCGGGCAGCCTGCACTCGTTCGGCGATCACTTCGGGCATCGTCCCGCCGTTGGTGTCGCAGAGGATGATCATCTCCGCGCCTCCTTCCTGGGCCGCCTGGAGCGTTCGCAGCGCGAAGTCGGGATTGTGGCCGTAGCCGTCGAAGAAGTGTTCTGCGTCGTAAAAGACCTTGCGTCCCTCGGCTTTGAGAAACGCAGCCGAGTCGCGGATCATGGCGATGTTTTCCTGCTCATCGACGCCGAGGACTTCATGGACGTGCCAGTCCCAGGTCTTCCCGACAAACGTCACGACAGGCGCTTTGGAATCCCGCAGCGCGCACATCCCGATGTCTTTATCAGCAGAGATCCCTCGACGACGCGTCATCCCGAACGCACACACCAAGGCATGCTTGAGATCGAGATCCTGAACGCGCTGAAAATATTCTGCATCCTTCTCATTGGAGAGGGGATAGCCACCTTCAATGAAATCGAATCCCAGCTCATCGAGCATCTGCGTAATCAGCAGCTTATCCTGCAGCGAGAAGTTGACCCCCTCACCTTGAGAACCATCGCGGAGCGTTGTGTCGTAGATCTGAATGCGGCGGGCGGGGGTGGACATGGGATGTTCGATTTCTTGCAGATTGTGAGTCGAAAAGCTTTGTTGAAAATAGGAATTGGAAATTGGTCAAACCAAGAGAATGACTTCCAGGCTGGCGAAGCGGATCGGCTAATTTCTAATTTCCATTTTCTAATTTCCAGAAACAAAAAACCCCTCAGGCCGGGTGGGCGACCTGAGGGGTTTGGATTCGGGTAGAATGTGTCCTCGCAGCCGCCGTTATTCGGAGGATGTGGTAATAATCGAGATGACGATGATCACGGGACGCATGAGGGTTTCCTTACATGTCAGTATGTGGCTGTTGTTTGAAAAGTCAAACATCCAAGTCGGCGACTGCGATTTTTCAGTGAAATTTGAGCGGAGATCGATGACCTGTGCCGATCTGGCTTGCCGGTTTTGAGTCGCCTCCGCTAACGTGACCCATTCCACCGGCTTCTGGTTCACTGATTGAAAATTGCAGGACAGGCCATGCTCGAACGCCCTCAGCCACCGCTTCAGGAAGAGTTTGTGATTACCGATTGGGCCCGCCTGCGTCGCTGGTTTCCGGTGTTGCATCTGCTGAGGATCTGGGGCATAGCGTTTGACTGGCGGAAAATGCTGGTCGGGGCGGTCGTGGCGTTCCTGTTTTCGGTCATTCCGTTTGTGAATCCTTATGCAGACCGCTCTTCTATTTCGGATCTGCCTCCCCGCGTCCAGATCAGCAGTCCGGAGGAGTTGTCGTTTGAAAACCTCTACCTGATTCACAGCCAGACGTTTTATGACACTCTCGTCCATAGCCAGCCTCTCAGTGACCGTCGACTGGAAGCCACCGAGTCGCTGCTCCTGCCGCTGACGAGTTTCAAACAGTCCGTTTCGAATTTCGCAGAATTTTTCTCGACACCCATCACCACTCGCTCGATGGCGGAATTGCTGGTGACGGCGATTCTCGCCATCGCGCTCTGGTGCTTTTTCGGTGTCATGCTGACGCGGATGGCAGCGTGTGAATTCGCAACAGGGCAGAGAATGGGGGTCAACGCAGCATTTGGATACGCCTACCGGAATTGCCTAAAAGCTTCGAGCGCTGTCCTTTTGCCGGGCGGAATGGCTTTCGTTCTCTGGGGCATTGCCTGGGCAGTTGGACGGCTGTCAGTAATCGACATCATCGGCCCGGCTGCGACGTCGTTTGTCATGTTACTCAGCTTTCCACTCGCGCTGATTCTATGGTGCATCGTCCTCAGTTTTCCGCTGGTCGTGGCGTCGACAGGGACCGACCGCTGCGACGGGTTTGATGCCTTCAGCCGAAGTTATCACTACCTTCTCAACCGCGGCGTTTACTACCTGCTCATGCTGTTCGGATCGCTGTTCGTCCTCAATTTCCTGTACCAGTTCGCGTTCATTTTCGCAGACACCGTCCGCACGATTCTGGAAGAAGGAACCAACTTTCCATCCCAAACCGTCGCCCCGCTGCAACCGTGGTTCGAAGTCATCTTCCTCATCTTCTGCGGCCTGGGCGTGAGTCTGTTTTGGAGTACGTCAACAGTGATCTACTTCCTCGTCCGCAACTCAGCCGACGGCATGCCGCTGGACGTCTGGTGGACGCCGAGACCAGGCAGAGCAGAGGGGGAGTTGCCACTGATGGGGATGGCGGAGCGGGAAGCGAACACAAAGAATGAGATCAAATAGACTATCCCACTGAGTAGGAGTCGCGTATCATGAATGCATCGCTACTCGAAATTCGGGCTTTCACATCTTGGGTAACGAAAATCTTCACTGATGACGAGTATTCAGTGTTTCAGCATTATCTCAAGGAGAATCCGCAGGCAGGGACAGTTATGCCCGGTTGCGGAGGTTTGAGAAAGATACGATTTTCTGATCCCAAGCGTGGCAAAGGCAAGCGAGGAGGTGTCCGCATTATCTATTACCATATTCCAGAAGTGAGATGGATTTACCTCATTTATGGATATGACAAAGATGAAGCCGACGATCTGACACCAGACCAGAAGAAAGTCTTTGCCTCGCTCGCAAAAACACTCAAAGAAGAAGCACTCCAGAATAATCCGAAGTAAGGCCTCCAACAATGCCAGCAAAACCAAGTTTTTTTGAGAGCGTCAAATCCGGGCTTGAAGAAGCAATTTCTCATGCACGTGGTGAGATCACGTTGAAGCAAACGATCATTCCGGATGATCCACCATCTATCGACGGACATACGCTTCAGCAACTCCGACAACAAACGGGTATGTCGCAAGCTGTGTTTGCAAAAATGCTTAGTGTATCAACGAAGACTATCCAGAGTTGGGAGCAAGGTGCTCGTCAACCTAGTGGAGCATCGCTTCGATTACTTCAAATCTTCGCACAAAACCCAAGTGAAGTCTGTCAGACACTTGGTATGCCGATCATCAAATTAACCGGCATTTCAACAAAACAAAAAAAGGGAAAGCAACATCTCGTTGTAACGCATTGACACTTACTCTCAGCTTGCTCTGCGTTCCAGTCCGAACCTTACCAACGGAACAACCCCGTTCCCCATGTCAGCCCGCCGCCGAAGCCGGACATCATGAGGGTGTCGCCGGTTTCCAGACGGCCGGCTTGCATCAGTTCGTCGATCAGGAGCGGGATCGAGGCGGCGGAGGTGTTGCCGTAGCGGTCGAGGTTGTTGATCAGTTTCTCGTTGGAGATTCCCAGCGTTTTGCAGGTCGCATCCAGAATTCGCATGTTGGCCTGGTGGAGCAGGTAATAGTCGACGTCTTCCAATGAGATCTCAGCTGCTTCTGCGACGATCTGCATTGTTTCAGCGACGGCGCGGACGGCCCATTTGAAGACGTTGCGGCCGTCCATTTGCAGGTAATGTCTGCCCTGAGCCAGAGACTCGGGAGTCAATTCGTTCATCGAACCGCCGGTGTGACGGTAGAGCATCGGGCCACCAGAGCCATCGGAACCGAGTTGGTACGCCACTAGGCCTTGCTGCTGATGTCCCTGAGTCAGGATGACCGCACCTGCACCATCGCCAAACAGGGGAGCGATCTTGGGATCGTTCTGATTGACGATGCGGCTGTTGGTATCTGCTCCGATGACCATCGCATAACGGGCATTGCCGGTCGCGATGTATTGAGCCGCCGTTGCCATCGCGTACATGAAGCCCGAGCAGGCGGCGGCGATGTCGAATGCAGGCGCATCGACGCCGAGTCGGTATTGGACGAGGTTCGCCGTGGAGGGGCAGAGATAGTCTGGTGTGAAGGTTCCGACGACCAGCAGGTCGATCTGTTCGGGGGCAAGTCCTGCATTGTGGAGGGCACGTCGACCTGCTTCGACAGCCAGATCGCTCGTCGCCTGACCGTCGGAGACGTGGCGGCGTTCGAGGATGCCGGTCCGTTGTTTGGCCCAGCCGGGTTCGAGACCCAGGCGTTGTTCCATTGACTCGCTGGTGATCATGTTATCCGGCACATAACTGCCGGAGGCGATCATGCGGACACCCGTCAGACGGGCAGTGCGTTTACTGAAGACGGTTTTGAGTTCACCACCGAGGGCTTCCAGGAGGGTCGACTCGCTTGCTTTGATGTGCATGTGCTTTCAATCTATGCCTGGATTCGCCTATTAGGGCGGTATCAGTTTGATCCGCGCACCATTTCTGATGCCCCAGCCTAAACAGCGAGGCCTCTCCGTAGACCGGCAGAAGAGCCTCCGTACTTTTCTCAACGACCATCATTGCTAACGCCAGGCAGCCCGCAGACAATCGGGACACATCAGCGTTTCCCCCTGGATTGAATTCCTTCAATCTTGGCAAAACAGGTCGTCTTGAGTAATCATTTCATCGAAATGTGAATTTGTAAATAATGAATCGCTACGAATCCTCACACCCGGAACCAAATCACATCATTCGCTTGGCGGGTCCGTGGAAATTCTCCATTTTAACTGGCAATCCGTCCAAGGATGTCGAAACAACCGTTCAACTGCCCGCGCAAATCGCCGAACCTCTCCCACCTGACACGCAGTCAGTCATACTACGACGACGCTTCGGCTGCCCGACCAATTTGTCCAATGAACGGGTTTTGCTCTGTATTGAGGGGCTTTTTGACTCGTCAAAAGTGAGCGTCAACGGGCGAGAAATCCCGTCAAAACAGCTTTTCTCTGTGCGTCATCACTGGAACGCTGCCGATTTGACCGCGCAATTAGAGCCGAACAACCTGCTGGAAATTGAGTTTCAATCCTTCCACGTCGGTCAATCGCTCTTAACTTCAGCCAGAATTGAGCTTTACGCGACGGCGGACGAACCGATTTCCGAATAAATTAAAACAGCCAGTTCGACTTTTGCCGATGTTGTCGAACGACTTCGCTTGATCTCAATTCGGACCCCAAAACTTTTCGCATCCGTGACATTCACCCGGCAGTTCTCGCCCGCAGCCAGTTCGACATCGACTTCTGGTGTGGAGGGAAGGGGAGGGTGGATCGGGAGATGAATGATGCGGAGATCTTCATCGGCTGCGAACTCGAAGCGGATGAGGGCTTCGATCTCGTCGAGCTGGCTTGAATCGAGAGTGCGAATGCGACGAGTCAGCTTGAGGGACGCGTCATCGTCGTTGCTTTCCAGGATGGGCTCGACATCCGGTTCGATTGGCGTCTGAACGATGTCGAGACTTGATGATTCCTCTGCGGGCTTTGCTTTCGTGCTCGCGAGGGTTGCCAGAGAGTAAAGCAGCAGCGGCGTCAAAACTCCCCACCAGAAAGTATGGCCAATCGAAACCGCAGCCAGAATCAACGTCGAGAAGATGAGACTGCGAACAATGAACTGGTAGGCATACGACTGGCTGGAAGAGGAAATCGTCACGTCGTAAGTGAGGACTGGCAGCGTGAAGGGGCGAGTCTGTATGCCGAACGACAACCCGATTTCGCTGAGCACCAGCAACCCTGCGAGCCCCAACACGACGGGTACCGGGGATGGATCAAAGACGCGAGCAGAGAGTAGAGTGATCAGCAAGAAACTGACCATCAGGAGCAACGTCACGAGCAGTGACGCGGCGAGGAAGCCTTTCAGAACATGGGATCGGTCACGAGCGAACAAAATCAGTCTCCACGACAAACAGGAACAAGTCGCAGAGGGTATCGGGTTGCGGGGCTTTGGGTAAGACGGAGTTCGTAAAAAAAGCGTGTCGCCTTGGGAGGCGACACGCTTTGAAATTGTTATCAACGGGGCGAAAGTCATTCAGAATGATGTGGTGAGCTGCCCTCAATGGTCCTTATGAATTGGGACGATTGTTGGCGCGTTCCCCTCATCCGGCCTTCGGCCACCTTCTCCCGGGGGGAGAAGGGACGATGTTAGGCCAGGATGAATTTGACGGGGGGAACTTCGGCTGAGAGGCCGCAGGCTTGGCGGAGGGCGGAGGCCTTATCGGTTTTTTCCCAGGTGAAGTCTGGATCGTTGCGGCCGAAGTGACCGCCGGAAGCGGTCTTGCGGAAGATGGGGCGGCGCAGTTCCAGAGACTTGATGATGCCTTGTGGCGTCAGTTGGAAGATCTCGCGGACGGCTCGTTCGATGCTCGTTTCGTCGACGGTGTTGGTGCCGAAGGTGTCGACACGGATACTGACC
>SXPC01000289.1 GCA_005778225.1 Planctomyces sp.
ACTTGGCGTTTGAACCGGAGCAGGCGCGATAGCTGACTGGAACACGATTCGGGATGTCGTTGTTGGTAATATGCTCTTCAATGGGCATTGTTGGACATCGGTAAACAGAGATGAGCGTTCCGCATGCCACTTCATTTGGCGAGCCATCATGATCCCAGTTTCCTGCTCCACCTTCCTGGAGGATGAGTGTGTCGTAGAGAGCCCCTTGCTCGATTTGAGGCAGAATCGGTGCGGTCCACAGCATTTCACGCTCATCGAACCCATAGGGGAGCGTGTTGAAGGTATCGTGGTAGTTGTGCATGGCGATGCCAAGCTGCTTCAGGTTGTTTTTGCAGGTGCTGCGGCGTGCTGCTTCTCGAGCCTGTTGAACGGCTGGGAGAAGGATTGCAACAAGAGTTGCAATAATTGCGATGACAACGAGCAGCTCAATCAATGTGAAGCCGCGTTGTTTTTGTCGGAGCATTGGGTTTCTTCCTTGTGAGCAACGATGTGCGGGGGGAAAGGAAAACGATAGAAATTGACAAGGTCCGCTCGAGCGAAATTCCATGACAGGAATTATTTCATCGGAAGGATAACGCTGACATCAAGGAAGTGTTACGGTGGCTAGTACCGACTTCATCGAAAGTTCACAGAATTAGACTTTGCCTCAACACAGTCTGATATGAAATGACAAGCTGATACGGAGAATACGCATGCAGATTCAACAAGCAGGAGTTTTCTTAACGCCTTTTTCACATCATTAACAATAACCAACCTATACCTCGAAACAGTAACTCGCGACGTTCATGTGTATCGAAAGATCACACAAACAACGTGACGGGTGACAGCAAAGGATCAAAACAATTTCCCATCAAAAACATTCGATTCACCAAGACACACGTTCAAAATTATCATATCCTCGAAGCTGACATGAGTCGCGTGTTTTCGATCACGTGTCGTCGTCAACAGGATGTCGTCGGCGGTGCTTCTTTGTTCCGAGAGGAGTTGGTTTCCGATGAAGAACTTTCTGATGATGACGTTCGTCGCTGCGGGTCTGATGCTGGTGGGTCCGATGCAAGATGGTCTGGAAGCCGGCTGGCGACACCACCGGGGTTATGGATGCGGTTACGGTGGCTATGGGTATGGCAGCTATACGGCCTATCGCTACAACGGCTACAGTTACCCTTACGGCAGTCCTGGCTATAGCAACGGATACTATGGCGGAGCCCCTTCTGCACTTTACAGCGGGAATTACGCCAGTACTTACCAGCCTGGCGTCAGCACTGGGTATGCAGGCAGCTATTCTCCCGGGTACACGGGGACCTACAGCACGGGTTACCGCGGCGTCAGCAACACCTATCCCGGTTATGGCGGATACAACGGCTACGGCTATCCGGTCTATCCGAACATGGGCTCAGGCTACGGATACGGTTATACCAACAGCTACGGCTATGGCTCGTACGGCTGGTGAGCATGAAACGTCAAACGAGCGGGGAGCGCGAGCTCCCTGTTTTTGTTTGTATTGCAACCCGGCCGAGAGTCTGCTGTGATTGAAACGCTGGACCTTCCAACGAAACATACGGGGAAAATGAACTTGTCATCGAAACGTCCGCAGATCTTTATTATCGGGGGAGGATTTGGAGGACTTGCAGCAGCCAAGGCGCTTGGAAAGGCGGATGCGGATGTCATTGTTCTCGATCGCAAGAATCACCACGTTTTTCAACCGCTGCTTTATCAAGTCGCGACGGCGTCGTTGTCACCTGCTGAAATCAGTGCGCCAATTCGGACGGCCTTGCGGCATTATCGGAACTGTAAGGTGGCACTGGCGGAGGTGACCGGGATAGATGTCACCAATCGCCGGGTTCATGTGCATGGTGGCTATGCCCCTTTTGACTATTTGATTGTCGCTGCGGGGGCGACGCATGCCTATTTTGGTCATGACGAATGGGAACCGATTGCGCCGGGATTGAAGAGTCTGGAAGATGCGACTGATATTCGTCGACGAATCCTGCTGGCGTTTGAATCGGCCGAATACGAGGGGAGCGAGCAGGCGCGACGGGCGACTCTGACGTTCGCCATCGTCGGTGCAGGCCCTACGGGGGTCGAGTTAGCCGGCGCGATCAAAGAGATTGCAGGGCGAACAATTCCGGAGGATTATCGCAATATCGACACGCGCACAACACGGGTGATCCTCTTCCAGGGGGGTGATCGAATTCTGCCGCAGTTCGCGCCGGATCTGAGTGCACGCGCTCAAAAAAATCTCGAGAAGATGGGTATTGAAGTCCGACTAAATTCTCGCGTGACCAACATTACGCGGAAAGGGCTGTACGTCGGTAATGAGTTCATACCGGTCCACAATACTTTCTGGGCGGCAGGTGTGAAGGCGAGTCCGCTGGGGAAAGGGCTCGGAGTACCCACGGATCGTAGCGGCCGGGTCGTTGTCGGGCCTGATCTGACGATTCCGGGATCTTCCAATGTCTTTGTGATCGGAGACATGGCGGCGGCTGTCTCCGGCGACACGAAGGAGCCTGTTCCGGGGGTGGCACAGGGCGGAATTCAGATGGGTCAATACGTAGGGCGAATCATCCGAGATGAACTCGCCGGCAAAACGACGCCTGCCCAGAGGAAGCCATTTCGCTATCGGGATAAAGGAACGATGGCGATCATCGGGACGAGCAACGCGGTTGCGCAGATCGGACGCTTCCATTTTACAGGCTTTTTCGGCTGGCTGCTGTGGGGACTGGTTCACGTCCTGTTTCTGGTGGGGTATCGGAATCAACTCCAGGTGCTTGCCAACTGGTTCTGGGCCTGGTTGCTCAACGCCCGTGACGCCCGCCTCATTACTGGCCAGGCACAACTGGAAGTCGAGGTTCCATTCGATGTCGGATTCGTACGTCAGTCGACGGAGGCGGTTACGGACAAGCCTTAAAACTAATCTTTGAGCTCGAACTTCAACTCACTGGTCCCGGCAGCGGGAATCTCGGCCGACAGTCCGGAACGGTTTGGATCGTTGTATTTGACCGGGATCAACGAAACGGGGGTAGGGCCAGTCGTTTCTTTGCCATAGGCCGGGTCATCATTGCTGACGGGCTTGGGATTATGTTTGGGATCGTCGGCATTGGTCTTAACGATGATGACCATGTAAGAGCCTGGCACCGCGCCGGCATCTGGTGGAAAGGCCTGAAGTTCGAATTCACCTTTGCTGTTGGTGAGGGCTGAGGCGGCGACACCATCTGCATCGCGAGGCTGCAAGACGACCATCGCTTTTTCGAGCGGATTCCCACGGTAGGTCACGATCCCTTTGGCTGGAACGGTCGCGGGGCGTTTCCCTTTCCATGGATCTGATGCGCCTTGATCACAACCCAGGAATGCGATTGTGAGCAGTGACATGAACACGAAACGATGCGAAGCCATAGAGCCAGTCCTGCAGGATAATTATTTGTCAGAATCAACGAGTGAAGAAAGCGGTCGTTACGAAAGAAAGATGACTCAGGGAGGGAGACACTCTCTGAGTCATCGCTGACTGGTTTTGAATACGACCAGCCATTCGACGTCATTTTTCATTAGCAAACAGTGATGTGCGTCGAATGTTTTTAGAACTCAGACACCACTTCACCCCCGTTAATGGAACCAACAGATCCCCAGACGCCATAGGGAGAACGTCCTGAATTGACGCCTGGCAGGCTGAGATTTCCGGTATCGATACTGTCGCTGACAAATCGGACAGCCCCGTCGCCGAGCAGGATATTAACGCCGCCGGCGTGCTGGCTGGTCGGATCGAAAATTCCGTCAGCGTGGTCTGAGCCAGAGTTTCCGCAGCTGGGTTTGTTGGGGCCGATGGTTGTGGTGAATCCGGAAACGGCTGGCGTGCCATCGAATGTGCGAACGCCGGCGAAGGTTCCGACGTTTCCTGTGTAGGTTCGACTGCTGTTGATTTGAAGCACGCACAGCAGGGGATTCGTGCGGAAGTTTCCACCCAGGCCGGAAGCGGTCACGCCGTCTTTGACTTGTCGGCCACCTGTTTTCGCGATGATCCGTTCCGACATTGCGACCGTGTTGCTCAGACCATCAAGGATGTCGGCCATGCGATAGGCTTTACCGATGGCATTGGTCTCTCCCAGACCTGGGAACATGCCCCGCATTCCGCGACCGCCATTTCCGACCCAGTGATTGTTGTCTTGAATTGAATCGCCGCGGCTGAACATGTAGTTCAGTTTCCCGACTGTTGCATCTTGATTGGTTACACGTGAATCGGATGGACAGAGTAGGCCTGGCACTTGAACCTGGTTCGGAGCAAGACTGTTATCCCATGGGCGAAAGCGGAAATTCATGGCGGCAAACTGGTCGTAGAGTGCCGATTGCTCGAGAAAAGGGAGCATTCCGACCAGACCATTTTGACGTCGACCACCGAAATCGGTCGATGGTTGCGTTGTCAGGTAACACCCTGGAGGCAGGATGTTGTAGGTATCGTGATAGTTATGCAGAGCCAGTCCCAGCTGCTTCAGGTTGTTTTTGCAGGTAGAACGCCGAGCTGCTTCGCGTGCCTGTTGGACAGCAGGCAGAAGGATGGCAACAAGCGTCGCGATAATGGCGATGACAACAAGCAGTTCAATCAACGTAAAGCCACGATTCATTCGCCCAGACATGCGTGATGAGTCCTTCTTATTTAGGAATGTAAAGATTTCTTTAAGCTCAAGATTTTCAGACAGACTCAGTACGATCTCAGAGGTTGTCGCTGAGAATCGCTCGGGAGACCTGTATATCGCTGACCAGATGTCGGACGTTACAATCGCCCTTGTTATTCATCGAAACTTCACATTGTGTATCGCCAAAAGCATCAGTCCCCATCGATATCACTCCATTCCATCATCGAACGCAGCGTTCCCATGAGCGAATACCAGTACTACGACTTCCTCGCCATCGACAAACCACTGACAAAGCAGCAGCAAAAGAAACTCAGAGAGATCTCGACTCGCGCGACGATTACTTCGCATCGCATGTCGAACGAATATCATTACGGCAACTTCAAAGGAAACTCACGCAAGCTGTTGAACGAATACTTTGATTTATTCCTCTACAACTCGAACTTCGGCTACCACGAAGCTCTCTACAAGATTCCGCACACGCCGTGGATGGATCAGGCGTTCGACGGTTTCCGCAGTTTCTTTCCCATCGAAAAGGTTGGCGATCACCTGATTATTGAAACGTCTGTTGAATTGGAGGAGGGAGGTGATCCCGACTACGATGCTGACGTGACACTTCTGGAGCCGATGCGACAATCCTTGCTGCGAGGCAAACTGGACGCGCTGTATATTCCATGGCTGTACGATGTTTATCATCTCGCGGAATCCGATCCCGAAATGCTCGAGCCATGTGACGTCACAATGCTTTCCCCGCCCGACGATCACCTCTGGCTCTATGCCTCTTTTTTCGAGATCCCCTCCGACCTCGTCGAACACGCTTATCGAGATGTTCCAGCCTCTTCTCCAGAACTTTCGATCACCGACGATGCAACGACTCGTCGCTGGCTGAAAACCCTCAAAGCCAAAGAACGCGAAGACCTTCTGGTCGATCTGCTCAAAGACGAAACTGGCCATACTCTCAACCAGCTTCGCGGTCGATACTTCTCTGATACAATTTCCTCAAAGAAACCCGCCAGCCCGGTTGCAAGACGCCCTGTTTACCAGCTCCTGCCCCCGAATTCCTGACCCTGGGATATTCAGGCTGTGCCGACGTCAGAAATGGATCCCGGACATTCCAAGGGATTTTGTTGACGATTATTTGGCGGATACCCCGTTCCAAATCAAGCCTTCCCCTCTTCGCTGAATTGATGCGATTCCCGGTCTTCGATTTGTCGAGCTTTCGCGAGGGCCGAGGCCACCAATCCAGCAGGAACTGAGACGAATCCAAGGCTGACCATCAGCATCACAAAAGTGAAGATTTTACCGCCCACTGTGATGGGATAGACATCGCCATAACCAACAGTCGTCAGCGTCGCCACCGCCCACCAAAGACCATGAAAGACAGATCCAAACGTTTCGGGCTGAGCTTCGCTTTCAAAATAATGAATACCAATCGCAGAAAGGTAAAGCAGAATGCACGTAACCCCCAGGAACAGAATTATTTCCTCCTTGGCGATCGAGAGGGCCAGTTGAAATCGACGAATGGCGGAATTGTATCTGGCTAACTTGAGCAATCGCACGATACGGATCAACCGAAAAGCGCGAATCGATCGCAAGTCCACTTCCAGATTCATGTAAAACGGCAGGATGGCCAACAGATCAATCAGGCCGAAGAAGCTCAAAGCGTATTGACGTTTCGGCTCGGCAACCAGCAGACGCAGTCCGTATTCGATCGTAAAAATGACAACCGTGACGACCTCTAGCCATTCGAAAAACAGGCTGAGACTGGGAGACAAATTGGGCAGGGTCTCGATCGAGTAAGCGATAATCGACACAACGACCATCGATTGAATCAACAGATCAAAGGCACGCCCAGCGGGAGTTCCTGATTGCTCAACGATCATTTTCAGGCGATTCATTTCCGAGCTTTCTTTGAGTCAAATCTGCTTTTTTGTAAGTCTGTACGACATCTCAAATGAGGTCCGGGAGCTTTTTTTCATCTGCGGACAGCTCCCGGCAAACCTCCCCTGCGACGTTAATACCCGCTTCAAAATTGTTCAACACGCCCACCCGAACATCCATTCGCAAAAGCAGCGGACGCAGAAGAGAGAATTACGAGCATGACACCCAACGCCAAAAGGGGAAAGCCGAGATTTATGAGCTATGGCACGTGGCACAAGAGTTTCGAATCGTGAGCATGCTACCGCGCCAGGAGCGGGCATACATGGAAGCAGTCGTACCGATCAAGGTCAAATTTGTCGTGACATGTGCACCCGGATCTGTGAACATGCTAGGGAGCATCGAACTTCCTATGCGTGCCAGCTCGCTTTCAAGTCGGCAATGATCTCACCCTCTCTTTAAAGCACGACCATGCACTCGAATTCCGCCCCTCCTACTTCCCCCGGGGTGACCAGACCAGCGGGACAGCCCCCAAGCCAGCTGATTTCGAGAGGGTGGTTACACCGTTCACCGGCTGAGCTTTGGGCGCGTAAATCGACGCCGATTGCAGGGCTTTGTGTGGTCGCCATTTCGGCCAGTCTGATTCTACGCTACGCGTTTCATGCACCGCCGAGCGTCCATCTGATTCCGCTGTGGGTCACGCTCATCGTGGGGGGACTGCCCTTTTTATATGACCTGTTGTTGAAGCTGCTGAAACGGGAATTCGGTTCTGATTTGTTGGGCGGCATTTCCATCATTACGTCGCTTCTTCTGGGTGAGTATCTTGCCGGCTCGATCATCGTCTTAATGCTGTCGGGAGGTGAGGCATTGGAGCGTTATGCGCTACGAAGCGCCTCGTCTGTCCTTTCGGCGCTGGCAAAGCGAATGCCCTCGATCGCTCACCGGAAGGAGACTGCCGGCATTGTGGACGTTGGGTTGGATGACATCGCAGTGGGCGAGACTCTCGTGGTTTATCCTCATGACATTTGCCCCGTTGACGGCGAGGTGATCGAGGGACACGGCTTTATGGATGAATCGTATCTGACGGGCGAACCCTTTCAGATCGTCAAGACGACCGGTTCTGGAGTCATTTCCGGCGCGGTCAACGGTCAGTCTGCGTTGACCATTCGCGTGACACAACTGGCTGCCGACTCCCGCTACGCCAAGATCATGGACGTGATGCGTCAGTCCGAATCGGAGCGTCCTCAACTGCAGCGACTCGGCGATTTTTTAGGCGCGATTTACACCCCGATTGCGCTCACAGTCGCGATTCTGACGTGGGTAATCACTGGCGAAGCCGTGCGGTTTCTCTCGGTCCTGGTCATTGCCACGCCTTGCCCGTTGCTGATTGCCATCCCCGTGGCTGTGATCGGGTCGATCTCGCTGTGTGCCCGGCGCTCGATCATCGTCAAGTCCCCGGCGGCTCTGGAGCAGATCGCCCAATGTCGGACGGCGATCTTCGACAAAACGGGAACTCTGACTTACGGGGAGCCGACACTGACAGAGCAAATCGTCGCCTCGGAGTTCGATCAGAAGCACGTCTTGAAACTTGCGGCGAGTCTGGAAACCTATTCCAAGCATCCGCTGGCACGAGCCATCCTCGCGGCGGCGAAAGAGGAAGGTGTTTCACTGGCGGAAGCGACCGATGTCCGTGAACAACCTGGTCAGGGACTGACTGGCCAGGTTTTGCAACAGACGGTCCTGATCACCAGTCGCAGTAAAATGCTGGCAAAAAAGATGGCCGGAGCAGATCAACTCCCCCCTAGTCAACATGGGCTCGAGTGTGTCGTCGTGATTGATCAACGCTACGCTGCGACCTTCCAGTTCCGCGATGCCCCGCGAGTTGAGAGCAAATCCTTCATCAAGCATCTGGGCCCAAAGCACAATTTCGATCGGGTGATGATCGTCTCGGGTGATCGCGAGTCGGAGGTCAAGTATCTGTCTGCGCAAGTCGGCATTGGTGAGATCTACGCTCAACAAACCCCCGAACAAAAACTGGCGATCGTGCGTGACGCGACAGCCAAATCAAAAACCCTCTATGTGGGCGACGGGATCAATGATGCCCCCGCGATGATGATCGCCACGGTCGGTATGGCGATCGGGCAGAACAGCGACGTTACTGCCGAAGCTGCGGGCGTTGTCGTCATGGATAACTCGCTGCAGAAGGTCGACGAGTTCATGCATATTAGTCGTCGCATGCGAACGATCGCCCTCCAGAGTGCCGTGGGAGGGATGGTGCTGAGCGTTCTCGGAATGGCCTTGGCGTCTACCGGACATCTGACGCCCGTCAGTGGCGCCATCACCCAGGAAGTCATTGACGTCCTCGCTGTCTTGAACGCGTTACGGGCTGCCTTTCCACCGAGGATCCTTCACGATCTTTGATCGGTAGCGTCCCCGTGATCGGGTCTGTACACTAATGGGTATTGACTGACATACTGTCCCATGCGCGGGGTTCCGATGTTAGACGCAATCGATGCTGTTTGACATCTTGCCCGCCGATAAATCGATATTGATCCCATTTCAAATGGTTGCGAGGAGCTAAAGATGAGCTTTCGAATCCAGTCCCTCTGTCTGAGCCTTTTCTTGTTTGCAGTCGGTTCCTCGTCCCAGGCACAAGTCCCTGCCACAGGTCAGGCAGCACGCGGGAAGGCTACGCTGGAAGAAAAGGACGGCAAGCTGATCATTACGGTCGACAAGGATTCTCCCCTCGCGCAGTCTCTCAAGGTGCTGGTTCAGACACAAAATGGTGACCCGATCGATCCGTCGATGTTCATCCCGAAGATGAATGCCCCCGCGCTACCCAACACCGACAAATACACGTTGGGAATGACGACGGAAGTCGTGCCTAACAATCCCAAAGCCGATGGGAAGACTGCGTCCGGTGTCGTCATCAAGCAAGTCACGCCGCAAAAGCCGGCAGCGACGCTGGGTCTGAAAGTCGGTGACATCATCACGGCGTATGAAGTCCAGCTGGAAACGACAACGTCCGAGGGGGTCAAGCGTTCCAAGCAAATGATGCCGATCCAGACACCCGCCCAGTTGGAGGAAGCCATCAACATCGCAGGTCGAAAGAACGAGACGATGAAGCTCGCCTGGATGCGAGGCGGCAAGCAGCAGGAGCCCATGTACATCACACCGGTCCGCGAAGGCACCACTGGTCCGGCAAGTTCTGTTCCCGTCATGCCAAACCTGCCGAACATCCCGCAGTTGCAAAACCTCCCTACGATCCCTCGATAGTTGAGCTAAGACTTGCCAGGCGAAGAGGACGCGCTGCGGTGCCTGCGGGGCGATGCGTTCTCGAAGCGTCGACGCGCTCAATACGACTCGATCAATAAAACCCGCGCGAGAGCTCGTGCCACGCTTGCGGCTTTGGGCAAGCATGTTCTGCGAAGTTCGTGGAGCGATTCAAGTCAAACGCACTGTTGGCATGCTTACCCGGAGCTGTGAGTATGGAACGCGGAGTTTGGGATCGTGAGTACGCCACCCCGCCTAGCCATTAGTACGAGAGACAACATATGCACGGAATTGATTATTTGCCACTCATGACGCAGATTCCGGATTCAACCTCGAAACGCCTGGAAATCCTGAATACGTTCCGCCAATTCTGGTATCCTGATCAGCCGCCAGCGGATGTTTTGCCTGTTTCCATTAGCGTGACGGAAACACAGTTGGAAATCAAACTTCCAATAGCCCTCATCGAGTGGCATCGCCAAGTTTGGCCGACGAGTATGACTGACGTTAAACGTGGACGCATCTTGCCGCTCAATGAGCTGTATTTCACGAACGAGATGCTCATCGTGAGAAAGCAACCTGTCTTCAATGGCATCGTCATGGCGAACTGGGGAATTCACATCGACCGACTTAACGAAGACGACCCGCCCGTCGAGTCGATCATCTACAAAAGACGTAACAGAGTCTCTGAAAATCTCTCAACATTCGCACTCTATTGTGCAGCTTATGACACGACAGATAAGTTCGCTGGCAATAACGCCGAGCAGTTAGAAGGCAGTCTGCCTGAGGACGCGATCAAGATGGACTTTCCAGACAGTTTCGGAGTGATCGAGACTGCAATCTATGAAGGACGTAACTGGATCGCTCTGACTTCGGGCAGTAGCATCTACCTGCGGCGCCGAGACCCGGCGACAGGGAAACAGGAGTTTCTGATACGGAAGTAGATTCAAACATGGCACTAAAATCGAGCCATGCATGCTGCATAGGACTAGCATGCTCTGCGAAGTTGAAGGAGCGCTCAAAGTCAAACGCACTGTTGGCGTACTCCCCGGAGCTGTGAGCAGATCACGGGACGTCTGGGATCGTGAGCGTTCGCGTTCCACCAAACGCGGGTTCTTCCAAAGCAAAATTTCTCGCAATCCGCTGATCAATCCGGGACTCTACTGATCGAGTCAAACGCGCTGCACAATGTCTCTGATAAAGAAGACTTGTTATGAAACTGACGTTCGTTGGACTCTCCCTTTTGGTGACTTTGATTCAACTCCCCGTCTCGCACTCGCTCACCACGCAGACTCAGTCACAGCAGCTTGGCACCTCTGCTGCACAAGATCTTCCATCGCAGAAAGTCCAACAACACACTGAAGCGATGCTCACAGAGAACGCTGATCAAACCGAAGGAGCCTTGTTCGGCGTCACCGTCAACGGCAAGCACGGCTTTATCGACAAGCACGGCAACATTGTGATCCAGCCGAAGTACGAAAACGCTTATCCCTTCAGCGATGGTCTGGCGGCCGTTCAAGTTGGCAACCTTTGGGGATTTATCAATCGCCACGACAAGTTGATCATCGAACCGCAGTTCATTCAGGTCGGGCTTTTTTCACATGGGTATGCCCCCGTAAAGCTGCACCACCAATATCTCAAAGGCTGGGGCTACATCGACACCCAGGGAAAATTGGTCATTAAGCCACAGTTCGATCACGTGGAACGGTTTCACAACGGGATCGCCAAAGTCGGCATGGAGACAGCCCGGGGGATCCTGTTCAGCATGTTCGCTGATGTCGGAACCGAGCATGAGTATCACTACATCGATACCCGTGGGCGTAAGGTCCCTCAGCCCCCTCCCGAACACTACGCGACCGGCAAGCCAGGAGAGCTCATCCCGTTTCGTCAAGGGGATCTGGTGGGATATGTCGATGCGACCGGCGCCGAGGTGATCAAACCCCAGTTCATTATGGGCTCTGAGTTTTCGGATGGACTGGCAGCCGTTCGCAAGGACCGCCTCCTGGGCTACATCGACCGAACGGGCGAGTTCGCGATTCCTCCCAGTTTTGAGTATGGAAATGAATTCTCGGACGGCCTGGCCGGTGTCCAGCTTCCCGAAGGCAAGTGGGGCTTCATCGACAAAACAGGGAAGGTGGTCATCCCGGGATCATACAACTGGATCTACGGCGGGTTCCGCGAAGGAGTCGCTGAAGTCACGGTTGAGGGTCGAGTGAGGTACATCAACAGGAAAGGGGAATGGGTGTGGTGAGCGTGGGTAGCGGATCGCGTAAAGATCGCAGTCATCTGCAGAATTTCATCTGTCGGGGCAGGAGCGTATAGATTTGAGAATAAGACGCAGATATTCTTGGAGATGAAAGCGATACTCAACGAAAGACTTTCATGACCACAATAACCGGCGTGATACACGGCAATACGATTGAACTGAAAGAGAACCCAGGCCTTCCGGAGGGCGCAACGGTCGAAGTGCAGGTCACGATGGCGACGATGAGAGAACGGCAACCAGGAGAAGGGTTTCGTCGATCCGCTGGCGCGATGGCTGATGTCTGGTCTGACGATGATGATCGAATTCTGAATGAGATTGCACAGTCGCGTTTTGATTCAGTGTCGCGATCGTCCATCAACTGACGTTCGTGACCCACAACACGAAGCATTTTGACGTGAGCCCAGGTCTACAATTGGAGGATTGGCTAAGCTGACTTGCTTTATACGGAACTCGAACCCGAACCAGAAAAGTCATCAAAACCCTGTGCCATGCTTCACCAACTTCTGGGGATTTCCACGCTGCCCGAAAGCGAAGTCGCCCGTGAATTGGCATTCAACGGGCGACCGGTTTTGCAACATTCTTCAAACACCATGCCGGAATCACACTCCGTGAATTCCGGCATGGATATCGATGGAAACTAGTTTTGAATCAGTCGCGCACGATGGTGGTCAATCCATGCTTTGTTGAGTTCTTCTTCAGTCAAGCCGGTCGTCGCTTTCCAGAACTTAGTGGAGTACTTTCCTTCACGGACGCTGGTGTTGAGCTTCTGAATTAAGTCTTTGTCATAAGTTCGAGAAGCCCACTCGAGGAAGTTGGCTGTCACACGATAACTTCCATCATACCTGGCTTCCGGCAGCGAGTGACTGGTGAGCTCTGCTCCTTGCGACTGCGGCTCATACAGGTACCAACGAACGTAATCGGGAATTCCTTCGACAATCCATTCCGGCTTGGCGGGGTCGTTGCGTCGAGTGATCGGATAGAGTTGAGCCACGTGGACGAGTTCGTGAACGGCAGCCCCGAGCGCTTCATGCTGCAACTGATCGCGGTACCATCCAATATTGAGAGCAATGTTTGGTCCCTCCGCCCATGCAGGCTTGTCACCCATTTCATTTTGATATCGAAGAGTGACTTTTTGAGGCGGATAAAACCCTTCAGAGTTCAGCAGTTCGACGATTCTGGGATACCATTCCATAACAACTGGCTGCAGTTTCTCTTTTGACCAGTCCTTAAGATCGGGAGCCAGGGTCGCATCGATCGTGAATTTGTATGTCTGGCTTTTATCCGTAAACGTGATCAGAACCGGATCTGGTCGATCGATTCTCTTGGGTTCGGGAGCATCGGCATCGATGACATCGATTTCGCTGAAGAATGTTTCCCCGAACGGGTTGTCAGCCACACTTTTTGAGACATCGAACAATAGATATCGATAGACGCCAAGATTTCCTTCGGCATCGGAAATCAGAGCCGCATGTTGACCGCCGCGCTGGCCTAGACCGGGCGAGGTATCGACTTTTGCCACCAGAGCCCAGCCAGCCTCTTCCAGGTTAGTGTCAGGAGACGGTTTGGCATTGAAGTCCGCTTCATCTCCTTTTGCGGCATAGAGTGCATAAACTTGGGGAGCACGTTCATCGGAGTGCCAGGAATAGCTGACCACGTTTTTCACGCGGGTTGCTTTGCCAAGATCGAATAGAATTCGATTCTGATTCGATCCCTCAGAGAAAAAGAAATTCGACGCGGGATGATCGCTGTAGCTGGGAAACTCGCCGTCATTTAAGGCCTGAGTTCCCTTGCCTTTTCCATCACTTTGTCCGGAGATAACCACGATTTTTGCAGTAGAACCCGCATCATCTAAAGCAGGAAGCGGGATCGATTGGAATTCAAACAAAGACCCACTGGTACGCTCCGTTTTCACTTCAACAGCTGCAAAAACAGACTGGCTCGCCAGCAGCACAGCACCGCTCGCCAGAAACAGCACTCGTAACATTTTATCCTCACAGACAGCAGAATTGATCGGCTAGAACCGCTGCGCAACAGGTCTCGCCGAATGCGGCAGATCCTATCATCCCTCTGCGGACAATGCGACTGACCAATTCGTAATTCGACGTTAAGAAGCTGTTCAAGTCGGATAGGGCGGTTTAAGGCCCGGTGCAACCCACAATCGTTATGCCACCTAGGATGAATCGAAATCGTTTCGCCCAACTTAGATGTTAGTAATCACGGTCAACTCGCGATATTCAGAGGTGATGATGAGTTGCGCAAAGCCTTCCTCTATACTTCCCGGCGGGGAGGTTATTGAAGCAATCAATAACTAAGGCACGGTTGGACTGATTAGCCGAAGCGGTGAGCGTGGGATGAAGAGTTCTGAATTGTGAGGATGCCGCCCACGTCCCCGTGCCGGGCTCACTCCCCAAAGTTCCCGTGGGATCGTGTGCTTGCCTGGAAGGCTGCTTCAAAAGAAGCGTCTACGAATTCCACAACCTTAGAATCGTGGGGTGATGTTAGTTCCATCTTACGGAACCTCCGTGTTCGCCGCTCTTTCAAATAGCGGTACTGCCAGCGGGTCTTATAGATTTCCCACGGAAGCCAGAACGCAAACACGATCAACGGACCGATCACCAACATCAATAACGGCTGCCACCACATAACTGCTCCCGAAGTGGTTCTCAATCTGGAGAAGAACTCCCGGTCAAACGGACCGTCCTGCGGGAAGGATCACGGAAATCGGTCCTTATAATCTCGATCCTGTTTGACCGTTTCGAAGGGTGTTTCACGCAGAGCGGACACACCGGCGACCGTACAATGGTGCGTGCGCAAACCTTAACGCCCCCGAAAGGGCTTGGAACCAACACTATCTGGCTGTGCCATAGCATCCCTGCCATCGAGGCTGTACACTATTGGTCATTCATGAATCAATGAACTCCAGCAGCAAACTCCTCATGGCCAAGTTCCTCAATACCAGCGCGACGAATTATTTCCTCGAAGAACTGATCAAACGAGCGAAAGACCGTCTTTTTTTGATCAGTCCGTTTCTGCGTCTGAACGACCGCATCAAAGAGCTGCTCGAAGATAAAGATCGTCTCAAAATTGATGTCCGCATTGTCTATGGCAAAAGCGAGCTTCAGCCCAACGAGATCAAGTGGCTCAAAGAGCTTTCCTATTTGCGGACCAGCTTCTGCAAAAACCTGCATGCCAAATGCTACCTCAGCGAAGAGCTGTGCATCATTACCAGCATGAATCTTTACGAGTTCAGCCAAGTCAACAACAACGAAATGGGAGTCCTGATCCAGCGACAGGACGACCCGGAACTCTACAAACAGGCCGCAGAAGAAGCCGCGCGCATCATCCGTATCAGTGAAGAAGTCAGGCTTTCCATCGAAACGATCGAGAAGGTCGTCGAAGTGGAGCCAGAACCGGACGCCTCCGACAGCTCCAATACCAACCCCACTGACAAACTGACGACCTCAAAACTCGCCCAGAAGCTCAACCTCAAAACCGCTGACCTGACCGATCGCCTGATCAAAGCCGGTTACCTCGAACTCCGCGACGGCAAGCAATACATCACGCCAAAGGGCAAAGACGCGGGTGGCGAGTTCCGGATGGGGCAGTACGGGCCGTTCTTTTTGTGGCCGGAAACGCTGAAGCTGTAGCAACTAATTGTCGAAATTCCGAAAGTAAATTCATGCCACCACAAATAATAGCACTATACGCAAATTATCCTGCAACTCTGGCGACATTCCACGTTGATGCAATTTTTGACAGTCACGAATTTATTCGTAGGCTATCTCAATCTAATCAACAACTTTATATTTTGGCACTTGCATCTGTGCAGAATCAAAGGGCACCTTTTCGATTGCTCCATCGATGCCTGTCAAGGCGTTTACGCTCCCATACTAATGACGTCAGCTATATAGGACGGGTAAATTCTCCAGATATCTTCGGAGATAATGTATCAAATGCGCAATGGCGCCGAATCTGATCTCTTCAGAGTCCAGTAGGATGAGTTCAGGCTCGGCGCAACCCACCACGGCCGCAAATTGGAGTTGAGAATGGCGAACGACATCATCGCGAGTTGGGAGATTTCGGGAGTCAGAAGCGTGTTTTCAAAGTTGATGGTGGGTTACGCGAAGCCTTAACCCACCCTACCGGGCTGAAAATGCTCCCAGATCCCCTTCTCAAAGAGTAATCGAAACGCACCATATTAGAAGTGGTGATGTACTACCGGGCTGCTATATCTGTCTCCCTAAGCATTAGCCATCTGTTTTGCTCCGTCAACAACAGTTTTGCGGAGGCTGAAATAACCTGACTACCACCTGCGAGCACGCAACTGATATCGCCAAGAATGCTAATTCCAGATTGGACTCGAAACATTGCCATTGGAATTGAGAATAGGGCTGCCAACTGGCAATACTTGTCAACTCTTTCCAAGTCTTTGGTTATTCGTTTTTCCGCGATACTCGCTGAGTTACTAAGCTCTTTCTCGGCCAGATGAAATAGGGCCATATCATCATCCGTCGTCGATCGCAGTTTGTTAGATACGTCGGTAAGCAATCGTCTCAGCGAGGTTACTTCTGGAGTATCTCGAAACGCTAGTAATTGCTCAAGGCGGTCATTCGACTCCGAGATCCATTTACCAGCTGCAGCGTCGTTGGGAAAACACTTCGCACCTTTGTCATTGCAAGTTCCGCACCCTCTTACTGTTGGAATAAATTCGAATTTGGGGAGTCGTAAGAGGTCCGTTTTGTCAAATACTGCCTTCGTTGCTCGTGACTTTAACTGTTCGGGCTCAAGGCCGCCACAATAAAGCCACCTAACAGCGTGATCTTCCTTGGCGTACCCCATCCAAGTTGACTGCGTGGCGTTAGCAACAACGAGATGGGCCGCGACAGAATCCAAATGGTTAATGCAGAAATTGTTAGAACCGATTTTCAACTGGTTGGTGGGAATGTTTGGGTCCATCTCAGCTGTTACCGGCAATGCAAAATGTGCCATTCCTCCGTTTGCCGTCTGCGAAAGTCGATTTCGTACCGAATAAAAAGCAAAACGTGTTGCCTCACGAATGCTGTCGTCAATCGGCGTCGCTTTTATAACTCCTTCACGCACTAATGACAGCCATGCATTAGAAAGCGAAGAATTCAATACCTCATTACTCTTTTGAAATCCCACGTCTGCGTCGAATTGAGGCGTTTTATCTACTACGGCTAGTGGACAGTAAATTGAATCTGCCAAAAGAACGGTGATAGGCTGGAAAATCATCCATTCCCAATAAACATTCTTTAGCCCGAGCTCTATTCCTACATCGTCTAACAATGCCAGACTACTTAAAAGTACGTTGGGCATGTTCTCCCCTCGGATCATTGGGTCGAAAATCTACGAAGGATTTGAGCAAACCAAGTTCAGCAGATTACTGCCTACCACTACTCATCCGAATGATCTTCACTAGGTGGCTTTTCGCCTTTGCGGAAACGTATAGCAGCCTCTAGAGCGATTTTTGCAAGTGTGAAATTGTCGTCGCAAGCTGATATCAAATTGTTTGCCAGACCAAAGAACTCACTTGATTTTTCACCGTAGTGTTTCTGCATAGCTTGATATTCTTGCCAGAATGGATCGCTCGACATTTTTTTGTGCCCCGTGGAAAAGCTTGATTGAACAGCTGTAGGAAGATTATACGCTTTGTCACTAAAAAAAGCCCCGGCATTCACCGGAGCTTCTTAATCAAAACTAATTACTTCTTCTCAAACTCCGCATCAATCACATCGTCCCCGCCCCCTGCATCGGATGATGCCTCCGGGGCTCCGCCCGCGCCCGGTTGGGCGTTGGCGGCTTCGTAGATGTGCTTGCTGAGGGCGTGGGTGGCCTGGGTCAGTTCGTCGAGGGCGGATTTGATCGCGTCGGGATCGGTGCCCGCTTCGGCTTTCTTGACCTTTTCGATGGAAGCTTCGATCGCGCTCTTGGAACCGGCGTCGAGTTTGTCGGCGTGTTCCTTGAGGGTCTTCTCGACTTCGTAGACCATCGTGTTGGCCTGGTTTTTCGCCTGGACGAGTTCGCGTTTCTTCTTGTCTTCGGCGGCGTGAGACTCGGCGTCTTTCTGCATCTTCTCGATCTCTTCTTTCGAGAGGCCGGAAGAATCCTTGATCGTCACCGATTGCTCTTTATTGGTTCCCTTGTCCTTGGCCTTGATCGACAGGATGCCGTTCTTATCGATGTCGAAGGTGACTTCGATTTGAGGCATGCCGCGAGGGGCAGGGGGGATGCCGTCGAGGTTGAACTGGCCGAGGAGTCGGTTGTCGTTGGCCATCGGACGCTCGCCCTGGAAGGCTTTGATTGTCACGGCGGTCTGGTTGTCGGCCGCGGTGGAGAAGGTTTCCTTCTTCTCGAATGGGATCGTGGTGTTGCGTTCGATCAG
>SXPC01000290.1 GCA_005778225.1 Planctomyces sp.
ACGGGCGGTGGTGAAGCCGAGGGCTTTAGGATCGAGTTTGGCACGACGGTCCTGAAGGTAATGGCCGAGTTCGTTCTGCTTGACTGCTTTGTTTCCTTGAAAGGTTTTGTTTTCTTTGAGAGTCGCCATGGGGATCCTGTTAGTCGTTATACCAGTATAAGCTCACTACTTTACCGGTATTGTAAATCGACAAAAATGCTGACATCAATCACTTTTCAAGGAGTTTGGTTCATGCGAGTTTTTGTGACAGGTGCGACCGGATTTATTGGGATTCGAGTAGTGACTGAGTTGCTCAAAGGAGGGCATCAGGTAATCGGGCTGGCACGTTCGGACGAGGGGGCGAAGCCGCTCGTGGAAGCGGGTGCCGGGGTTCATCGTGGATCGCTGGAGGATCTCGATAGTTTGAGGAGTGGAGCAGAGGCAGCAGAGGGGGTGATCCATCTAGCGTTCATTCATAACTTCTCGAAATTCAAGGAAAACAGCCAGACGGATCAGCGGGCGATTGAAGCAATGGGGTCGGTACTGGCGGGGTCGAAGCGGCCGTTGATTGTGACGGCAGGGACGAGCGGCGTTGTGAGTTCCGGACAAGTGGCGACCGAGAAGGATGTGTTGCCGGCGGAAGTCCCTCACCCTCGTCTTTCCGAGCAGACAGCGCTCTGGCTGGTTGCAAACGGGGTATCGGCTTCGGTCATGCGATTGCCACAGGTGCACGATACCCAGAAGCAGGGGTTGGTGACTTATGCCGTGCAGGTTGCGCGTGAAAAAGGAGTCAGTGCTTATGTGGGGGATGGGAAGCAGCGTTGGGCTGCTGTATCGGTGAATGATGTCGCGAGTGTTTATCGCCTTGCATTGGAGAGGAATGAGGCCGGAGCAGTTTACCATGCAGTGGGAGAAGAGGGAGTGAGCATGCGAGAGATCGCGGAAGTGATCGGGCGGGGATTGAAGGTGCCCGTGGTGTCGATTTCAGTTGAGGAAGCGTCGAAGCATTTCGGATGGCTGGCGATGTTTGCGGGACATGATTCTCCGGCGTCGAGCAAGATCACACAGCAGATGCTGGGGTGGAAGCCGACGGGACCAGGGTTGATTGAGGATCTAGAGGGGATGAGGTATGAGTAAGAGCGGGCGATGCGAGGGCGTATTGGTACGGTTTGAAGACTCACCAATCCCCTACAGCACGCGGGGGCAAGTAGGGAATAGAGCTTTGGCGTACTCCAGGTGGTGATTTGAGCTGTGGGCACCAAGGACAGGGGGTTGACACCCCCGCTCGCCATTAGAAATAAAAAAGGCTGTCCCGGGGGACAGCCTTTTTCTTTGCTAGTCGAGATTCAGAGCGGTGATTAGACGCTGACTGATTCCCGGGATTTAACGGTTTTGTCTTTCCATTGGAAGCCCATGTCGATGGCGACCTGAGAGAGGCGCATCAGGAGTTCCAGGTCGACGTGAGGGCATGGAATGTGAGGGGCGACGCGGGTGACGTTGCTGGTGTCGAACGTCGGGTCGTTTCGCCAGTAGGAGTTGTAGACGTGGATGTGCTCGTAGAAGAGCTCTTCCACCTGCGTTGGGTTTTCAATGACGGTGTTGTGGCCGACCATGACGGTCCCGTAGAACCCGATGGCGGCCTGGAGAACGTCTCGCAGGAGGCGTGTCGTGACGGGGTGACGTGGGGTGAGGTGATAAGTGTCGCCATGGAACTTCGGCTGAAGCATGATATGAACCATGACTTCGCTGACCCAGTCGACGGGGACGAGGTTTTTGGATTCGGTTCCATCCAGAGTCATGCGGACCTGCTCACGGTACCCCATGCGAGTATGGTCAGGAGCATTCATGGCGCGATTCAGTGTGTAAGACAACTGAAGAGCGGCATAGAAGCCGTGGAAGGTGGTTGTGAACCCGTTCACGGAGTCGCCGATGATGATCCCTGGGCGATAGACCGTCAGCTTGTCGAACAGTCCCGGTGCGCGGACCATTTCTTCGGCCATGACCTTACTCTCTTCGTAAGGATTGCCGAACTGCTGACCGACGTTGAGTTCATTTTCTTTGCAGACACCTTCACGCAGACCGGCGACATAGGCGGTCGAGACGTGATGGAATTCGCGGATGTTGGCGAGTTTGCAAAGGTCGATGACGTTCTGGGTTCCATCGACGTTGGAACGCCATGGTTCACTTTCGCGGCCGGTGCTGACGAAGGAGAGGCTGGCGGCGTTGTGAAGAACGGATTCGACGTTAGAGATGACCCATTCCTGTTCGTCAGTCGAGAGACCCAGGAGAGGCTCGGTCAAGTCGCCTGTGAGGACGACGGGGCGTGGCAGTTCGCGTTTGAGTTGCTCTTCCCAGTAGCGGATCATCGCTTCGACACGGTCCTTGGCGGACGTACGACGAGAACCGCGAACGACGACGGCGAGAGGAACGCCGGCGAGGAGGAGATCGCGAACCAGATAGCGCCCGAGGAGACCGGTAGCGCCCGTCATGAGAAGGTAATTCATAAGCAGATTTGAAACCTCAAAAGGGGAAAAACGACAACCCCAAAAGCGATTGCCAGTCCAGACTCCGGGTGTTGACCTCGGAAGTCTTTGTCACTTCATCTGGCTCGTTGGGAGATGTTGTCGAACGTCATCATCAAAAAGCGACCCAGCCATTGATGAGCGTGTGAGCAACCAATTTGGATATAACGGTAAACTTATTAAAAGGATATGACAATGAGATTTTTACAATTTCTGAATATTAGGCCATGGGGGTGGTCTCCAGAAAGTCTTGCAAATCATTGATAAGTAGGAATTTATGGCGTTAACCAGCAGCCGCGACGGGCTTGGTTTCCGCAGGGAGGGTGTCGGAATCGGCTTCATCAGGTGGGGAAGCCAGGAAGGATAGAATAGTGGCAGGAGCTGGCAGCGCTTCATCGATACGACCGCGGCACCCTAAACAGAGGATGGCAGGGAGGAAAATGATGCTTCCCAGAAGGGCCGTCATGAGCATGGCAGCCATCATCATGCCGAACCGGAAGGTCGGGCCGAAAGTACTGAACGTGAGTGCAAGCATCCCCAGACTGGAAATCACGGCGGCCTGAATGATCGGGCTGCCGGCTTCCTGGAGAGCATAGTGTGCAGCTCGTGTGCGATTGCCGGGGATCTGTTTGAGGGCGTGTCGGTAGTTGACCATGAAGTGGAAAGTCCCATCGACAGAGATTCCCAGCGCAATACTGGCGGTCATCATCATGCCGATATCGAGAGGCGTTCCGACCCAGCCAAGGATTCCGAAGAGGATCGAAACCGGGGTCACGTTGGGAAGCATCGCCATGAAGCCTAGCCAGAAGGAACGCAGGCCAAGAACCATGATGACGCTGATGAGCAGGAAGGCAGATCCAAAACTTTCCCAGAAGCCATGGAAGATGGCGAGCTGAGCCGTTTTGAGGAGAGGAGTCAGGCCGGTGAAAGTGACGTGATGATCTTTGGTCATCTCTGCAAGTTGGTTAATGATGGTCTGCTGTCGTCCGACGTCGCGTTCATCAATCCGGGCCGAGAGTCGCCAGAAGCGAAGGTTGGGGGTGACGTATTCGATGTTCTCGCCCTGCATGGACTGGGCGTTCTTGAGCATTTGGCTGACGCCACGCAGGTCGGCAGGGAGTTCCGAAGGGAACATCGTCGCAGCAGAGGTGACAAGCATCACGTCCTCATGTGACGAGACCTGCTTGTGGAGACCCTGGATGACGCGGAGCTTATCGAGGAACTCGCCCTTCTCGCCATCGAAGTCGACGACCATCTCAATGACGTCGACCGGGGCAAAGTGTTTTTCGACCTGGGCGAGGTCGGTCTTGGCTTTACTGTTGTTGGGGAGGAAGTCGAGGGGCTCGATGCGGGTCTGGACGTAAGGAAGACCAAGTGAGCCGACGATGATGATTGCCAGACTGGCGAAGACAACTTTGTTGCGGTGACGAAGCAGGACCACATACCAGTCAAAACCGGCGCGGGCTTCTTCGAAACGGGCTTTGGCATTGGTCAGGTCAAGCTGCAGCAGCAGGGCTGGAACGAAAACCAGTGCAGCGAAAATCGAAATCATACAGCCGACGGAGGCAGAGTACCCGAACTGATTGACAGGAACGATCTCACTGACCCCAAGGGAACATAGTCCGATGACCGTTGTGATCGCGGCCATCATGAAGGGTTGAGCGGCGTGCCACAGGCTTTCCCGCAGCGATTCGCCGCGCGACAGACCAAGGAGGTAATAGTGGACGACGTGAATTGCATTGGCGATGGTAAAGACCATGACCATCACGGAGAGTGAACCCATGATGAAGTTCATTTCGCCGCCGAACCATTTGACAATCGCCAAGTTCAGCGAGATCGACCAGATGGTGATGACCATGATCCCGATGGTCAGCGGGACATCACGCAGGTAGACATAAAGGATCAGGGCGCTGATCAGGAGCGTAATTGTGAAGAAGATTTCATTGGCTTCTCTGCCGCCGAGTCGATCGAGTTCTTCGACAATCACCGGGCCGCCCGCCATCAGAACGTCTTTTTCGTTGACGTTGCAGTAGGCCAGGACTTCGTGAATGCCGTTCATGAGGGCCCGGGGATCCTGCGCCATGAGACGGGACTCGGGGGAGACGAGAACGGCTTCGTGAGTGCCGAGTCTTGAACGAGACAGTCCGTTGAGGCGTCTGTTGATTTCTTCAGGAGCCATGCCGAGAGAAGTCAGGCTGGCTTCGATTTTATCGCTGGTGAGAGCCGTTTTGACGACGGGTAGGTGCTCGATACGTCGGGCGATGGCCTCGATGGCCTCGGGAGAGTTCTTCGAAGTGTCTAAGCCAAGGATGACGAAGTCGTCGTTACCGAAGTCTGCCTTGAAGAGTTCGTATTGATCGCGGACCGCAGAATTGACCGGCAGCCAGGTCTGAACGTCGTTATTCGAGGGAAGCTTTTTGGATTCGAGATAAAAGAACGGAAGCGTCAGGATCGCGATGAGCAGAATCCAGTGATCGATTCGTTTCGGTAGGACGTGCGAGAACACCAGGGCGCGTTCCTTAAACTGTACACAGTCAGAAGTAAGACGTTCAGCCTCGCGGCATCAGACCGTGTCAATCAAATTCATCGTGATCGCGGGCCGGGAAGCCTCGTCATGACGGACGCAACGTCTCGGCTTGCAAAACATTCTGTTTTGAGAGGATCTGGCCGTGAGAATCGTGGGTCAATCGATCACACAAACGGTCAAACGCCAAGCCATGTCGCTCTTTAGGTATCGAGAGGGAGGCCAGACCAGACGTAGCGTAAAAGCGGAAACGGGTGGTAGTCACGGGGTTTCCCGAGAGGCTAAAACACAACAGCACTATAATCGTTAAGGTTTCTGAGTGACCGCTGTTCACGCGTAAGTTGTTTCGTGGGTGGAAAATGAAGCGATTGTACGGATTGGGGAGGGAGCGTAATTCAGCCGCGGAAGGAAAAGAGAGGAAAGAGACTGGAACGCAGAGCACGCGGAGGGAAGCAGAGGCCGTAGTGAAGAGCCTGAACCGAAAAACGGTTAATCGATTTATGGTGGAAACTGAAATCTCAAGGTGATGATTTTGAGATATGAGGTCAATTTCGACCGAGGAAAAGAGACGAAATGCCAGAGACTGTCTTCTGTAATCTGATTGTCATTCGCTCATATGATCTCGATCGTGCGGCGATTTTTTATACTGCGCTCGGGCTGACACTTGTACGTCATGCTCATGGCAACGGGCCGAACCATCTTGCGCATGAAGCCAATGGACAGGTCTTCGAGATTTATCCACTGGATAAAGACCAGATAGCGACGACAGGAACACGAATCGGATTCTCTGTTCCATCTGTTGACGCAACATACGCCGCAGCGATCGCAGCTGGCGGTCAATCAGTGTCCGCTCCCAGGAAATCGCCGTGGGGCCGACGAGCCGTCGTGTCTGATCCGGATGGGCATCGTGTTGAGCTCACGGAACTCGGCGATTCGTAAAGTAGAAGTATTCGTTGACAAACGAGAAAAACACCGACGTTTTTGGTCTGTGCCTTGGTGGTTTATTTTCAGTTACGCGTCGAACGGTTCTCGGCACGGCTGACACAGCCGTGGCACACGTGAGACGTGACCTTTTATTCAGACGGGCTCTTTGCTTAGGAACTGGCCGCCGCTGATGAACATGCCGTTTTCGCAGGGTTGGCACCAGCTGATTTTGACTTCGTATTTGAACTCCTGGCTGTCGGAGTACATTTTGACGGTCGCATCTCCAGGTGAAATAGCGCCTTTGTGAAGCAGACCGATGCCGAAGCGGCTGATTTCCCGGGTGACGGCGGCGACAGTGTTGCCGCGGGAGGTCACGATTTCAGCGGGAATGGTCAGATCGAGGCGTTCTGCGGCGCGGCTGTCGACGTAGGTCTTCTTGCCGATGCTGTCGAGAACTTTCTTCAGATCGTCCATTGTCGGACGGCTCCACGGATCGTTCGCCACGGCTGTTTCCTTCACGCAATGTGTTCAAAAAGTCGCGATAGTCTCGATGAGGGCCCGGAAATGAGGGCGTGCGCGACTGGTTGAGCAACCATAGGTCATGAATTGGCAGAAGGACGGAATTCGGAATTCGGAATTCGAAATTCGGTGGGAGAAGAGGTTGGAACGCAGAGTAGGCAGAGGAAAGCGGAGGAGTTGATAGAGCGACGGCGCCAAGACGCGACTTGGGGGAACGGAAGGGTGCAGGCTCCAAAGGGAAAAATTTTCACCTCTGCGATCTCCGCCCAACTCTGTTCCCTCTGCGTTCCAGTCTTCTCCCTGCCCGGAAGAAATGAGTGGGACGCTGAGTGAGCTGATTCTTTTTATTCTTCCGTGACAACTTCGTTTTCGTGGATGACGTTGTTGCGGAGCAGACCGAGTTTTTCGATTTCGATTTCGATGACGTCGCCGGATTTGAGGAAGACTTTGGGGTCGCGGGCGATGCCGACGCCTGCTGGAGTACCGGTGAAGATGAGGTCGCCGGTTTCCAGGGTGATGAGTTGGGAGATGTGGGCGATCAGTTTCGGAATCGGGAAGATCATCTGCGAGGTGTGGCCGTCCTGCATCGTTTCGCCGTTGAGACGAAGTTTGATGGCGAGGTTTTGTGCGTCGCCGACTTCATCTGCGGTGACGAACCAGGGGCCAAGAGGGGCGAAGGTGTCAGGGGTTTTGCCGAGCAGCCATTGGCCTGCGGGGCGTCCTTTTTGCCAGTCGCGGGCCGAGACGTCGTTGCCGCAGCAGTAACCGGCGACGTGTTTGAGGGCGTCTTTCTCGGTGATGTTCTTACCGGGCACGCCGATGACAGCGACGAGTTCTGCTTCGAAGTCGACCTTTTCCGAGACGCGCGGAATCACAATCGGCTGTTCAGGAGCTGTGATCGTGCTGCTGAATTTGCTGAAGACGACGGGCTCAGAGGGGATCTCGGCCTTGGTTTCGAGTGCGTGGTCTTTGTAGTTGAGGCCGATGCAGAGGATCTTGCCCGGATCGAAAACGGGTGGCAGGAGGTCCCCGGTGACGAAGTTTTTGTCCGCAAGAGACTGATTGTATTCCTGCCGGGTCCAGGCGAAATCGGGGTCCTCGAAGAGGATCGATTCGATAGTCGGAGGAAAATCTTCCTCACGGGCGTGGAGGTCGATGTATTTGGTTCCGGAGGCATCGACGTGAACGCCGACGACTCGGATTTCCTGATCCATGACGATGTTGGCAAGTTTCATGGGGATAGGGCTTAGGGCTTAGGGCTTAGGGCTTGGGGATTAGGGCTTAGCCGGAAGGTAAAATAGCCACCGAGTTCACAGAGGGCTCAGAGAGAGCAACCACGGATAGAGACGGGCTGACAGAGATCAGCAAGAAGGAAGATCAGGAAGGGACGTTGATTAAATCGACTTCCGATCGAATCAAAAGAAATTTTACCGCAGAGGTATAGGAGGAACGCAGAGGTAATTAGAAGGAATTTGATTCTTCTTCTCTGTGCCTCCCTGTGTTCCTCTGTGGTGAATAATTTCTCTATTTGGCCTGGGCTTTAAAAGCGTCTTCTGGCGGGCCGCCCATGATGTGGAAGCCGCCGTCGACGTGGAGGGTTTCTCCAGTGGTGCCGGAGGCGAGGTCGCTGAGGAGGACCATGCCCATCTTGCCGACTTCGTCGTGAGTGACGGGGCGACGCAGGGGGGAGAAGGTCTCGTAGAGCTTCATCATCATGTCGATTTCGCCGACAGCAGATGAGGCGAGGGTCTTGAGAGGACCAGCAGAAAGGGCGTTGACCCGGATCCCTTGAGGGCCGAGCTCGTGTGCCAGGTATTCGGTCGATGATTCGAGGGCCGCTTTGCAGATCCCCATCATGTTGTAACCTGGGATGACTTTCTCGCCGCCGAGGTAGGTCATGGTCAGGATGCTTCCGCCGGGCTTCAAGATCTGGCGGGCTCGTTTGGCGAGGGCGATCAGGCTGTAGCAGCTGATGTCCATGGCGAGTTTGAAGCCTTCACGGCTGCAGTTGTAAACTGGACCTTTTAGGTCTTCGAGGGTCGCAAAAGCGATGGAGTGGAGGACGAAGTCGATTTCGCCGTAGGTTTCTTTGGCTTTCGTGAAGACTTCGTCGATGTTCGCGTCGTTCTGGACGTCGCAAGACATGATCAGCTTGGGGCTCATCGAATCGACGAGCTGGCGGAGGCGGCGCTCATTGCGTGGGCGTTCTGGATCTTTATCGGGTAGGTGGGTAAAGCCGATCTCGGCTCCTTCTTCGGCCAGTTTGCTCGTGATATGCCATGCGATGGAACGCTCATTGGCGATGCCGAAGACCAGACCTTTTTTGCCCGTAAACAGACCCATGGAAGACACTCCTTGTGCAGATGCGAAATTGGAGCCTCTAGTGTAGCGAAAGTTTTGGGGAAGGGAATTGTGGGAAGGGCAGCGAGCCCCAGACCTGACGGAGCCTGAGCGGGAAGACTGGAGACGTTACGAATTGTGCTTATAGTTTCAGATCATTTTAAATTTCAAAAACTCGGCGACCTCTGCTCCCCTCAGCGTGCTCTGCGTTCCAGTCTCGTTGCTTGCTCAGTTCTCGTTGTTCACTTGGGCGGCTTTTTGCGTGTAATAGGTAAGCGGTGAGCGGGTCCAGTCGGATTCGCTTTCGAAGCCCTTCGCGGCGTTTTGGCCGATGCCTCCCATCTCGGGAAGCAGGTAGTTAGCGAGGCTGAGGAGTTCGTTGGTGAACTCGGGGAAGAGTTGTTGCAGAGCGACGGTAATGTTGAAGTTGTTGCGGATAAAGACTTCGCCTCGGCCGTCCTGACAGGCACGGAGGATTTGTTCGGCGGCGAGTTCGGCGTCCATCGACATCACAGGGAGTGAATCGCCGATGGCAAACCAGGCATATTCTTCGCGGTGTTTCCCTTTGAAGGTGGCGTGGCGCGGGCTGCCGGTACGCATGAGGCTGGGGCAGGCGGTGGTGACGAAGATGTTTTCTTTGAGGAGTTCGGCTCGTAGTCCATTGGAAAGGCCGACGAGGGCAAACTTACTGGCAGCGTACGGGAGCATATGAGGGATGGCTCGTTTGCCGCCCAGCGACGCGACGTTGACAATCCGTCCCCACCCCTGCTGGCGCATATAAGGCAGGACAGCGAGCGTCGTTCGCAAAGCGCCCCAGCAGTTGGTCTGCATGGAGTTCTCAAAGTCGCCGAGTTCCATGGAATCAAGAGGACCGACTTCGATCACCCCTGCAACATTAAGTAGAACATCGATGCCGCCGAATTCATTGGCGACCTGAGCGACCATCGTCTGGACACTGTCGCTGTTTCGGACGTCGCAGGGGATGGTCAGGATTTCGGCGTCATAATTCTGAAGTTGCTCGAAAGCAGATTGGAGGCGGAAGTCGTCACGCGAGCAGATTGCGATGCGCGCCCCCTGCCCTGCAAGTTGACGCGCAAGGACGAGTCCCAGGCCACGCGAGCCTCCGGTGATGATGACGCGTTTGCCGTTCCAGTCAAAATGACGCCCCAGGCGAACGATCTTTCTCGCAATGTTGAGCCCTGCATAAGCACAGCCAGCGTAAAGGGCGAGTCTGGTGAGAGTTTTCATGGCGTCGTCCTTTTGTTGAGATTTGAATTGCACTGAGCGCACAAAGTTCACCGAGTGACGAAGCAGAAAGGAATAATTCCTTCCAGGCTTCATGACTCGGTGTCCTCTGTGACCTCTGTGGCTAAGTCTTTCAGATTCTCCCCAGCTTTATTCTAGATTCTCCCAGTGACGGATCTGGCTGCATTTCTCCAGAAAAGTCTTCACATCGCCTGAGTTACTGATTTTGATCAGTTGCGGGCTGGCTTTTTGCGTGTCGACGTTTTGCTCGATCAACGGGGTTGATGGTTCCAGATACCCAATAAATTTGTGGTGATTGGCAGCGTCGGCAATGAAGCTGCGAGCAGCCGGGTTGCCCATGAGGTCCTTAGCACCATCAGCCGTGGTGAGGACGACGATGGCATCGAAGAGAACAGACGGACCGCCGTCGATTTTTTCATCAACTTTATACAGCGTACCATCACTCCCTTTCACCCCGCCGATTTTAGGAGCGACGATCTTCATCGTTGCACCTGCGTCTTTGAGGGACTGAGCAACTCCTTTCAAGAGTTCTGCATCGACCCCGTCGGAACAGAGGGCTCCGACCATGCGTCCTTTGAAACTCTCCGGACCATTCTTGAGAATACCCAACGCCGGTGACGGCTTCAGATCGGTAATCGGCTCGCGAGCGGGTTTAAGGGCTTCGGGCATTTTCTGCAGGCCCAGACCGTCAGCGACCTTCTGAGACAGGCCTTCGTCAATGTTCATCAGGTGAGCAACCATACGGACGCGGATGTCTGCTTTTTGAACTTTGCTCAATTCAAAAATCAATGCATCGGCAATGTGCTGCTGTTCGACGTTGGTCTGAGAAATGTAGAACTGGCGGGCCTGGCTGTAATGGTCAGCGAACTTCTTGGAACGCGTTCGCTGCTTGGTCCCTTCGATCTTCTCTGGAAAAGACTTGAAGCCTTTCTCTGCTGATTCTCGCGGTCCCGTTCCCCACGAATTCGGCTCGTAGTTCACGCGACCTTTGGGGTTGTGAATCGCCATGTGACCATCTTGCTGGAAGTTGCTCACGAGTGCCTTGGCGGCGTTGATGGGGATGTGTGTGAAGTTCGGGCTGCCGAGGCGTTTCAGCTGAGTATCGAGGTCAGAGAAATTTCGAGCCTGCAGCATGGGGTCGTTGGTGAAGTCG
>SXPC01000291.1 GCA_005778225.1 Planctomyces sp.
GCCTGTACCGAATTCCTCGCACACCGCTACAGCAACGATCAAGGCCACGGCCGAGTCTGGGGTTACATCTGCGGAAACGAAGTCAATTCCCACTGGTTCTGGGCAAATATGGGACGCGCAAATCGTAAAGACGTCGTGACGGAATACGAAAAAGCCGTCCGGCTGATTCATCAATCAGTGCGCAAATTCTCCACCCACGCGCGCGTCTATCTCTCTCTGGAACACTGCTGGAATCAGCGCTACCCCGGCGGCGACGAGCGTCAGTGCATCGCAGGGCGTCAGTTCCTCGATCAATTTGCAGCCATGGTCAACAAGCGTGGCAACTTCGACTGGCATCTAGCCTACCACCCGTATCCCGAACCCCTGACCAATCCGCGGTTCTGGAATGACCAAAAACATTCTCTTCCACACGCCGATTCCCCCTGCATCACCTTTCGCAATCTCTCAGTCCTGACGAACTATCTTCAAAAAGAAGACCTGCAATGGGAAGGAAAGCCTCGCCGAGTCATCCTCTCCGAACAAGGATTTCATTGCGACGAATCCCGACCAGACGGTGAACCCGAACAGGCAGCTGCCTACGCGCTCGCCTATAAGATCGTCGAGGCTCTCTCGGGAATCGATGCCTTTATTCTCCACCGACACACCGACCACGCTCAGGAAGGCGGTTTGAATCTAGGCCTATGGACCAATCAGCCCGGACAACTCTGTACGCCAGATCGCAAACGCCAGATGTACGACGTCTTTCAGGCCGCCGGGACAGCTCGCGAGGAAGAGGCCTTCGAATTCGCCCTTCCGATCATCGGAGCAGAGAGTTGGGAAGACGCGCAAAGCAAGCTGAAAGCAAATTGAGATCAATCGATTTTCAACCGATACCCAACCCCGCGAACAGTCTCAACAAGATCCGCCTTCGCCAGCAGCTTCTGACGCAGAGAGCGGATGTGGACATCGATCGTACGCTCAAGAGCGTTCGCATCTTCCCCACGGCAGATATCCATCAGTTCGCTGCGACGAAATGGACGCCCTGGGTGGCGAGTGAGGGTCCAAAGAAGCTTAAACTCCGTCGGCGTAAGCACGAGTTCCTGGCCATCAAGACTGACCTGATGCTTGATACGGTCGACGGTAATCCCCTGGGCCGAGACAACGTCAGCAGAGGTCTGCTCCTGCTGAGGACGTCTCAGAAGTGCCTTGATGCGGTGGATGAGAGGCTTGACTTTGAAAGGCTTGGCGACGTAATCATCAGCCCCCATCGAGAAGCCGACGATCTCGTCGACTTCTTCACTCTTGGCAGTCAGCATCAGGACGATGATGCTCGATGTGCGAGGATCCGCGCGGAGTTCTCTGCAGACCTGCAGACCATCCATCACCGGGAGCATCAGGTCGAGGATAATGAGGTCCGGGAGGGCGCTTTGTGCTTTTCTCAGGCCGTCTTGCCCATCTGTTGCCGTGATGACGTCATAGCCTTCACGCAGCAGATTATAGCTGAGAACTTCGACCAAAGACCGCTCGTCTTCAACAACAAGGATCTTATGCTTTTCCATCGAGGGCTACCTTGCAGGTCGATATCTGGAGTTGCTGAAGCCCGTCAATGGGACCTCAGGCGGCAGTCTGATCCGGGAAAATAACGCCCTGTTCAGAATGCCTTAAGTGTGGTGGTCGTCGTGATGTTTGTGTCGCACGATGTTGCCTTCAACGAGGTAAATGACTTCCTCGGCGATGTTGGAGGCATGGTCGGCAACGCGTTCAATATGCTTCGAAGCAGAGATCAGGTGAATCCCAGCGTCGATTGTTTCAGGATGCTTCTTCATCTGGACAATGACTTCATCAATGATCACCCGATTGAGATCGTCAACCAGATCATCATCGGCACAGACCGCGCGGGCATGAACAGGGTCAAGATTGACATAAGAGTCAATACTGCGACGGAGCATGCCAATGGCTTTTTTCACCATCTCCCCGAATCCGCCAGGAACGACGAGCTTGGGCATCCGCTTCATCTCGGTGAACCGCTCAGTCAGGTTGAGCGCAAGATCACCGACACGCTCAAGTTCGCCAGAAATCCGCATAACCGTCGTGATACGACGCAGGTCTGTCGCAACAGGCTGGTGAAGAGCCAGTAGTTTCAAGCACTCTTCCTCGATGTAGATATCGATCGCGTCAATCTCATGATCACGCAGCAGAATCTTGTCGATCGTAGTCGTTGTCTGGTCAGTATAGACACGGACCGCATCATTGACGATTTCTTCCACTTTGGCACACATCGACAACAGGCGACGGTGAAGAGATTCCAGATCGCGAATCAGGTGAATAGTCATCGAAGGAAAATCATTCTAACTGGCGTGTCGAACGGATCGCGGAGGGCTCACAGGGACCAACTCGCTGATGATTCATCCTATCTCAGGAAACTGGTTGACTCCAGTGCATGCGGATCCAACATCAGCCGAACCGGCCAGTGATGTAGTCCTCGGTCTGCTTTTGTTTTGGTTTGGTGAACAGAGACTTGGTCTGACCAACTTCGATCAGCTTCCCCTGGTAGAAGAAGCCAGTGAAGTCGCTGACCCGGGCCGCCTGCTGCATGTTGTGCGTCACGATGACGATCGTGTAGGCCTGCTTGAGTTCAAAAATCAGGTCTTCAATCCGCGACGTCGAAGCCGGGTCCAGAGCAGAAGCAGGCTCATCCATGAGAATGACTTCCGGACTGGTCGCAAGCGTTCTCGCGATGCAAAGTCGTTGCTGCTGACCACCAGACAAAGCCAGCGCCGACTTCTTAAGACGGTCTTTCACTTCGTCCCACAGAGCAGCCTGCTTAAGCGAACGCTCAACAAGTTCATCGAGGTTGCTCTTACCACGCATCCCAGCCAGTCTCGGGCCAAACGCGAGGTTGTCGTAAATCGATTTCGGGAACGGGTTCGACTTCTGAAACACCATCCCGACTCGTTTACGAAGGGCAACGACATCGATAGTCGGGCCGGAAATGTCAATACCGTCAAGCAGGATGTCACCCGTGTGGACGGTCCCTTCAACGATGTCGTTCATACGGTTAAGAGTCCGCAGAAACGTACTTTTCCCGCACCCGGACGGGCCAATGAGGGCCATGACCGAGCGAGCTGGTATCTTCATGTTGACATTGAAGAGGACCTGGACATTGCGGTCGTAAAAGAAGTCGAGATTGCGGACCTCCATCTTGAGAGGTGCGTTCTCGTCTAACTCGCCGTTGCCGGTAGCGGTCGCTGTTCTCGGGGGCTGATTGACGAGATCAGCGTAGGTTTGAAGTTCCATTTGTCCCGTTACCACTTGAGGTTTTTCTGGAATCGGTGTCGGATGAAGATCGCAATGCTGCTCATTAACAACAGGATGACCAGAAGGACGATGATGGCTGCGGCTGCTTCATGTCGAAAGGCACTTTTGGCCTGGAGAGCCGCATAGTTGTAGATCTGCAGGGGCAGAACAGTGTACGACGATGTCGGAACCTGCGCGATCGCAGCAGGGTTCTGGATCAATTGAGGAATCGTTTCGATCTTGCCAGGAGTCTGGCCGATGTAAGTCACTGCCCCCAGAACAATCAAAGGAGCCGACTCACCAATCGCACGAGACACTGACAGAATGACCCCCGTCATAATACCAGGAACCGAAGCAGGAAGCACCTGGGACCAGATGGTTTGCCACTTCGTCGCACCCAAAGCCAGACTCGCGTGACGGATCGATTGAGGGACCGAACGGAGGGCTTCCTGAGTCGAAATAATGATGATCGGCAGAATCAGAATCGAGAGGGTCAAGGAGGCAGACAGGAGATTATTACCCATCTGCATATACCGCACGAAGATCGTCAGTCCCAGCATGCCATAAACGATCGAAGGAACACCAGCCAGATTCGAGATGTTGAGCTGAATGAGACTGGTCAGCCACGTTTTGCGGGCATATTCCTCAAGATAGACCGCAGCAGCCACTCCCACGGGAATGGCAATGCAGGAGGTCATCATCATCAGCCAGAAAGTCCCCCAGATACCCACAAGGATCCCCGTGCGGTTTGGAGACGCCGAGTCGAAACTGGTGAGAAACTTCCAGTCGAGACTCCCTTTGGACATCTGAAAAATAACGATTAACATCACCGTCAACGCAACAATCCCCACCCACGCAGACAGGCTGCACAGAACCTGAAACGCGCCACTGGTGAAGTGACGCATCTTCAGACGCATGACCGGTTCGTTAATCGGAGGATTGATCGAGACAATCGGGGGCTCTGACATTAGTGGTAGACCTCCCGAAAGCGCTTAAGAATGTACTGGGAGAGAACATTCAGGAAAAACGTCATGACGAAAAGAGTCATGCCCACCGCATAGATGCTGATGTATTCATCGCTTCCACGAGTCGCATCGCTTTTGGAAGCCTCCGCAATGTACCCCGTCATCGTCTGCATGTCCTGGAACGGGTTCAGCGAAAGACGAGCAATCGCACCCGCAGCCATCGCAACAGCCATCGTTTCACCGAGGGCACGAGAAATGGCAAGCAGGAACGACGCCAGAATTCCCGACAAAGCAGCCGGAACAACAATCCGACAGGAAACATCAAAGCGAGTCGCGCCAAGCGCGAGCCCAGCTTCACGCAACCCGCGAGGCACAGCCCGGAGAACATCTTCGCTCAACGACGAAACCATCGGGATGATCATCAGTCCGACGACGATCCCGGCACTCATCGCATTGAAGTGACTGACGCCAGTCGAGAACAGGCTCGTCAGTATCGGGTCAAGTGGTTTGAGTAGATAAGGGGTGATGAATACCAGAGCAAGATATCCATAGACAACAGTCGGAATGCCAGCCAGAAGCTCAAGCGTCGGCTTAAGAATCCCGCGAAGCCTCGGCGAAGCGTACTCGCTCAGATAAACAGCACTCGCCAGCCCAAGAGGTAAGCTGATCGCAGCCGCAATGCCAGTGATCATCAGCGTCGCAGAAATCAAAGGCAGCACACCGACGTGACCGTTTTGCGGTGCCCACTGTGTTCCAAAGAGAAACTGCCAGATGCTGTAGCGGGCAAAAAAGCCAGCCCCATCAGCGTTCCCCCAGAACGACTCTTTGAAGAGGATGTAGATGATCGAAAACGTCACGATCACCGAGATGAACGCGCACAAAAAGAGCAGGAAATAGATCGCCTGCTCTTTCACGCGTCGGAAAGACATCCTGACTTGCAGGCTTTGATGTGGGTCAGCGTTCATGCATGCGGGCGTTGGCAGGAATGCCAGACGCGAACTTTCAGGTGTCAGAGTGGAAAGTCACGGCCCGCTCGAAACGTCCGTCTGGCTGTTCCGAGCGGAGGATACTTAACGTCTATGAAAACCTATTCCATGGCTGCCTTCAAGGCATCCTGAGCAACCTTCAGTTCAGCTTCCGGCAATTGAACATAACCAACTTCCGGAACAAGGGCTTGACCTTCGTTCATGTAGAAGCTGACGTAATCCTTGACGACCGGACGCTTGAGGGCAGCTTTGTTGACGTAAATGTACAGCGGACGGGAAAGAGGCTTGTACGTTCCACCCAGGATCGTTTCTTTCGTTGGAGCCACGCATTCACCCTCAGCACCCTTCTTGATGCTCAGAGCCTTCAGCTTCTCTGTGTTCTCGACATAGTACGCAAATCCGAAGAAGCCCAGAGCGTTCTTATCGCCAGTAACCCCTTGGACAAGTTGATTGTCGTTGACAGCTGGTGTGTAGTTGTCGCGAAGCTTCTTCCCCTCAACAATCGCTTCGGCGAAGTAGTCGTAAGTTCCAGACTTGCTGTCTGGCCCGTACAGCTTGATCTCTGCATCTGGCCACTCAGGGTTGATCTGGTTCCACTTGGTGATCGTGCTGCCTGGTTCCCAGATCTTCTTGAGATCTTCGACGCTCATGCAGTCGACCCAGGTGTTTTCCTTGTGAACAACAACAGAAAGACCATCGATCGCAACCTTCAGTTCGACGAATTCGATATTGGCTGCCTTGGCCTTATCTGCTTCCCCGTCTTTGATCGGGCGAGACGCATCGCTGATATCGATATCGCCTCGAACGAACTTGTCAAATCCACCACCAGTTCCAGACAGACCGACCTCAGCCACCAGATCCTTCTTGTTCTTCAGCTCTTCAGCCATGATCTGCGAGATCGGGAAGACCGTGCTCGAACCATCGATTTTGACAGTGTCATTGCCATAGCCAGCAGCGGCTGCATCACCACCTGCGGGTTTTGTTTCAGCTGGGCAGCCAGACATGGCGATCAGCAGGGACAAGGCAAACAAACTCGTGACAAAAGATTTCATAAGGGCAATTCCGATTGTTCGATGTTGTGGCGCAGTGACAGCGATCGGGACACTCGTTCATCTCAGGGAAGAACGATTTCGTCTCTTAACAATGTAGAAGAACGAGACGAATTTCTCTTATTCGAAATGTTAAGATTTGGTGAACTTGGTGGTTTTGCTTCGCATCTGCAAAGCCTTATCACCTCGACGGATCGGGCAAAATAGGCATGTCGTGATTGGTGGGTGAAAAGGATGTCCCTGTCTTTTCCAAATTAGTTCGCCGTGACACTTGCTATCACCTCCGCTTGAGGAAGACGAACAATAAAGCGGCTGCCTTCAAAGGGTTTACTCTCCACACTCACAGACCCATCAAACATCTGCGCCAGGTGCTTGACGATCGAAAGCCCCAGCCCCGTGCCGCCAAGCTCCCTGCTCCGGGCAGCGTCAACGCGGTAGAAACGCTCAAAGATCCGCTGCTGGTGTTCATGAGGGATCCCAATGCCAGTATCTTTGACTTCGACCTGAACCATCTTTCGATCAATGTGCCAGCTGACCTGCACCTTGCCCCCCTCAGGCGTGTACTTGATCCCGTTGACCACGAGATTGTCCATGATGGTCCGCAGACCTTCCGCATCCCCCATGACAACCGGCGCTAAAGACGAGGCTTTGACTGTGAGCTGGATATTCTTGTGGTCAGCCATTTCCTGGTGAGCGTTGATCGACTCTTCAATGATGTGACTCAGATCGACCTGCGTAAACTGGAAGGCGCTGCTTTCCGATTCGATGCGCGCCAGCCTCAGCATGTCCATGATCAGTGAATGAAGTCGCTCGGAGTGCTCGAGGATCCGCTGCAGAAATTTACGGCCATACTCAGGGTCTTCCATCGCGCCATCAAGCAGAGTCTCAGCACTCCCCTGGATGGCGGCAAGCGGCGTTTTCAGTTCATGAGAAACATTCGCGACGAACTCTCTGCGGATGTTCTCCAGTCGTCGAATCTCAGTAATATCATGCAGCACGATGACCGCACCGGGGCTGGGATCGCCCGGCAGGCGCGTCGCAATCAGGTTGACGATACTGTTCGAGCGAGGAAGTTCCATCTCTTTCCGCAGACGATCGCGTCCCGAGAGAACCTCATTGACGACCGATTCAAATCGCGAATTACGGACCGCTTCCCAGAGTCGTTTACCGATCACGCGGTTGCTCTCGAACTCGAGCAGTTCGTGAGCAGCCTGATTGGCGAACTGAATCCGTTGTTGCGAGTCAATCGCGATCACCCCCTCGATCATCCCGCCGAGCACGGTCGCAAGTCGGTCTCGGTTCTCCTGAAGCTGGCTCCCTTGTCGCTGGAGTTCCTCGATCCGCGACGTCAGTTCGCGGCTCATCGTATTGAACGCTTCCGCGAGGATCCCGAGTTCATCGCGCGAATCGACAATAACTTCCTGTTGAAGTTCGCCGACTGCCATGCCGCGAGCCGCATACGTCAATTGATCCAGCGGACGAATAATCCGTCCCACCACGAAGTAGGTCGTGATCATGGTGGCGATCACAACAATACCAGCCACCAGCCAAGTGAGACTGGAGATAGAACGTAGAACGGAATCCTCCGGGCTGCGTGTGGAAGACAGACGAACGAAGCCAACAGTCGTATCGATATCCATCAGCCGTCGCGTGGCGTAGTACTGGGGGCTGCCATTGGAGTCCTGCTGGACAAAGCTTTTGCCCACTCCCTTGGTCGTTGCTTCAACTGTCTCAGGGTGCGCGAGCAACTCTTCATGCTTAGTTCCGCTCATGACATTGCGGGAATCAAAGACAACCTGACCATCACGCTTGAAGACGAGAAGATGCTGATGGTTGGCATCAGCCATCTGGTGCAGCAGCGAAGTGACTTCCTCGCTGGCGTTGCCTTCGAGAACCTGCCTCGCATACGGTTCGACATAAACCAGCGACGACGAAAGGCTGTCTTCCTGCTGGCTAATAACGATCTGCCGCTGCTGGTCGAACAGTAGCAAAACGAACGCAACGACCGCAAAAACGGTCATCGCTGCGTAGGCCAGAAAGATTCGCCAAAAAAGCTGCGAGGAGAACATGCGCGTCGATCATAGATGACGAAAGCCACGATCAACTTCTCATGCACGCTGCCTGAGACATCGATCGTGGCCTGATCGTAAACATTCTGGACGACCTTTGCCAACCCAGATGGGCCTTACTCGTCTTCCGTACGAAGTTTGGCGACGACGTTGTAATCTTCGAGCGTTGTGGTATCGCCGATGGTCTCTTTCCCCGCTGCGATATCGCGAAGCAGTCGACGCATGATCTTCCCGCTGCGTGTTTTAGGAAGAGCTGCAGCGAAACGAACCTGATCAGGAGTCGCGAGCGCACCGATCTGCTTACGAACGTGGTTGATCAGTTCCTTCTTCAAATCTTCACCAGGATTTGCAGTCGAGGTATTAACGGTCACGAAGCAGCAGATGCCTTCACCTTTCAGATCATGAGGGAATCCAACGACGGCAGCCTCGGCAACCGAAGGGTGAGAGACCAGGGCGCTCTCGACTTCCATGGTACTCAGGCGGTGTCCAGAAACATTGAGAACATCATCGACACGGCCGAGGATCCAGAAGTAACCATCTTGATCGCGACGGGCTCCGTCACCAGCGAAGTACAGACCAGGGATTTTCGAGAAGTACGTCTCTTTGAACCGCTCGTGATCACCGTACAACGTGCGCAGCATGTGAGGCCACGGCTGGGTCATGACGAGCAGTCCCCCCTCATTATCACCCAACGGTTCACCCTCCTCGGACATGATCGCAGGGACAACGCCAGGAAGCGGCTTCGTGCAACTGCCAGGCTTGGTCGCAGTCACACCAGGAAGCGGACTGAGCATGATGCCTCCCGTTTCCGTCTGCCACCAAGTATCGACGATCGGACAGCGCTCGCCGCCGATGATCGTGTGATACCACATCCAGGCTTTCGGGTTGATCGGCTCGCCAACAGTTCCCAATAAACGCAAAGACGAGAGGTCGTATTGCTGTGGCCATTGGTCGCCACTCTTCATGAAAGAGCGGATCGCGGTCGGAGCCGTGTAGAAGATGGAGACCCGGTATTTCTCGATCAACTGCCAGAAGCGACCTTCGTCAGGCCAGTTCGGGGCCCCTTCATACATCAGAATGCTCGCCCCTTGCGAAAGGGGGCCATACACAACATAGCTGTGCCCAGTGATCCAGCCGACGTCCGCAGTACACCAATAGGTATCCGTGTCAGCAATATCGAAGACCCACTTCGAAGTCATCGCAGCACCGAGGCAATAACCTGCCGTCGAGTGCAGGACCCCTTTGGGTTTCCCCGTGCTGCCAGAGGTGTAAAGAATGAAGAGAGGATGCTCACTGTCGAGCGGCGTTGGTTCGCATTCAGCCTGGGCTTTCGCCATCAGCTCATGCCACCAGTAGTCACGGTCCGGAACCATTTCGACATCGCAGCCCGTACGTCGATAAACGACGACTTTCTCGACCGTCACTGCTTTCGCTAAGCTTTCATCAACCGTTTTCTTGAGCGAAACTTCTTTCCCACGACGCCACCCCGCATCCGCTGTGATGATGAGTTTGGCCTTGGCATCGTTATTGCGATCGGCGATGGCGTCCGCGCTGAACCCGCCGAAGATGATCGAGTGAGTCGCACCAATCCGGGCACAGGCAAGGGTCGCGATGACAAGCTCGGGAACCATCGGCATGTAAATGGTGACACGGTCACCCATCTGGACGCCGAGTGTTTTCAGCACGTTGGCGAATTTGCAGACTTCGCGGTACAGGTCCTGGTAACGAAGAACACGAACGTCGCCCGGCTCGCCTTCCCAGATGATCGCGGCTTTGTTCTGTCGCGCGGTGCCGATGTGTTTGTCGACGCATTGGACGGACGCATTCAGCTTGCCCCCCTGGAACCACTTCGTCTCGGGCATATCGCCTTGCATGACGGTTTCGAAGGGGGTTTCCCAGACGAGATTCTCTTTGGCGATCTGGCCCCAGAATTCCGCAGGCGCATCTTTGGCGTGATTCCAGGCAGCGAGGTACTCTTCTTCGCTTTTAAAGCTTACCTGAGGTTTGAAGGCCTTCGGAACAGGAAACAGCCGCTCTTCATGCAGCATGTTTTCAATGTTATGACTCTCGGCGTGTTGACTCTCGGACTGGCTCATGCTGCAACTCCAGGCCTTGATCGCTGGCAAGCTCAGTTGAGAGGCGCCAGTGGCTCAATGGGCGGACAGGGGATGTTTTTTCGTTGTCAAAGGGGTCGAGTTGCTGAACTCTCACGCATTGACCCGATTCGATGCGTCTCAACATAACGAAACTCAAACACATGTCCAAGCATCACAAGACATGATCTGGTCATACGACACTGGTTTCGCCGTTAGAGTCCACCGTGATTGATCTATATTCCGCAGGTATTGGCTGGATGGGTAAGCGGAACAGTGAAATGCTGGCCGGTGCGCAGAGAGGGGGAATACCATGAGCAATTCATTCAACTGGCCGAAAACAATGACAGTCTGTATACCCCCTGCAATTGCTCGTCTCATCCGGCTTCCGCTCGCGACCACTGAATGACTCATCCTGACTTTTCATCGGGGGAGGAACGCTTGCTTTCACCTGTTGAAAGAACAATCGGGGTGGGCGGCGATGGTGAAGCATTCAGGTTACGGTCGTCTTTCAGATGGATGCCGGTGATGCGGCGAGCATGAGCGTTGATTAAGAGATATTCGAGAGTGCTGGCGGCTTCCGAGATAGGAAGTCCTTCGGGGCGGATGTTGGAGACACAGTTGCGTTCTGCGTCGTGGCGACCGCGTTGCGGATTGTAAGTCAAGTAGGCGCCTAAGCTGTCGGGCGAGCTTAACCCAGGGCGTTCTCCCAGGAGAATGAGCGACAGACGTGTGTTCAAGGCGTGACCGATATCATCCTGGAGAGCGACGCGGGCCTGCTCGGCAATGATGATCGGCGTATTGGTCCAGCCTGCGTTTCTTAGACGCGGGAGAAGACGAGAGAGGAGAGGGACAGCGTGAAGGTTGGCCGCAGGAGCGGAAAGACCATCGGCGATGATGACAACGACGTCATAAGGAGTGTCGTTACGTCGGAGTTTGGTGAGGTGTTGGAAATCGTCGGGATGAAGAGTCCGACCGTGGTCGGGGTATTGAAGGTAGTCAGTGCGATCCCGGGCGGTGCTTCTGACGCAGAGATGGGGTTCGGAAATTTGATCGAGTTGGCGCTGAATCGAGGAGACATCGAGCGAGAGGTGGACAGCGTCTTGAGCACGCGCGTGAGCGAGACTGAAGTCGAGCCATTCACGCGTGGGCAGGCTGCCGCCAGTGCGACCGAGGGCGATGCGGGCGCCCGTGAATTTCTTCCAGGAAGACCAGGCGTCAGGGGAAACGGACATCGGCGAATCCTTTCGCTAATTAGCCTGGAGTTGAAGGAGCGGGTGCTGAGTCGAAACAGACTGGAGACGCCCTGCGTCATCGAGAATCCCGACGTCGTGCAGCCATTGTTCAAACTCTGGGGCAGGACGCAGCCCGAGGATTTGTCGAAGGTAGTGGCTGTCGTGGAAAGAGGTGGACTGGTAGTTGAGCATGACA
>SXPC01000292.1 GCA_005778225.1 Planctomyces sp.
GGACGATCCCCGCATTGATGCCTCGGCCACGCTTCTCGATGGCACTCCTATTAAGGGTGTGCAGGGACTGCAGGAAGCACTCCTCGCCCGCGAAGACCTGTTTCTCTCCTGTCTGACTCGCAAGATGATGACCTACGCCCTTGGTCGCGAACTCGCGCTCTCTGACGAACAGACGATCAAAGCCATTGTCAAAGATCTCCGGGAACCAGGACACGATACCCTTCCTCATCTCATTGAACTCATCGTCCTGAGTGAACAGTTCCAGACCAGATAACACGAACAACATCTCTTACGAGTTCACTATGAAACCATCTTTCTTTCAGCCACTTTCCCGTCGACACCTGCTTCGCGGCCTTGGGGTCGCGATGAGTCTGCCGTTACTCGACGCCATGCTGCCACGTCTCATGGCTGCCCCTTCGCAGTTCACGCCACAGGCCAAGTCGCTTGGCAAACATCCTCGTATCATCTGCTGCTACGTCCCCAACGGCGTCAACATCATGCAGTGGATGCCGAAGGATACTGGCTTTCACTATACGCTCTCACCAACCCTTGAAACGCTGAAAGATGTCAAGCAGGACTTCACGGTCATCACAGGCATCGGCCACCCTCATTCTCAGGGTGGGCACTCCGGGGCGGATACCTGGCTGACGGGAGCGGATCTGACTTCCAAACCCGGCAGTGATTATGCGAATACGGTCTCGTTCGATCAGATCATCGCCGAGGTCCACGGCACTCAGACCCGCTTCTCGTCCCTGCAGCTGTCTGACTCATCGGGCACAGGCTCTGCAGGCCACAGCCACACACTTTCTTTTGATCAGAGTGGTACACCACTGCCTGCGGAGAACTCTCCTCAACGTCTGTTCGAGCGTCTCTTTGTTCCGGAGACGACTGCGGACCGAACCGCGACGCTGCAGCGTTACGCGCAAAAGAAGTCCATCCTCGACAACGTCATGGAAGATGCCCAGCGTCTCCAGGCGAAAGTGAGCAAGTCTGACCAGCAGAAACTCGACGAGTATTTCACTTCCGTTCGCAGCACCGAACAGCGTGTCGAGCGTCTGGAATCCTGGATCGATATTCCCAAACCTGAAGTTGCGCGAACCAATCTCCAGCTCAATTCGCAACCCGGTGATGCGCATGATCGACCGATGTGGATCGATGTCATGATGGAACTCTCCTATCTGTCGTTCCTCAACGATACCACGCGCGTCATTACTTACGAATGGTCACGCGAAGCTGGTGGTTATGGCGGTGGCGGAGAGAACCATCACGAACTCTCCCATCACGGCGGCGATGCTGGCATGCTTGCGTCACTGGCCCGTATTGACCGTTTCCACCTGGAGCGTCTGGCCCGCTTTATGAAGTTCCTGAAAGCGACCTCCGATGGTGATGGCAGTATGCTTGATCACACCATCATCGTCTTCGGCTCTGGCATGAACTCCGGCGAAGGGGGAGATCACTCTCCGAAAAACCTGCCGTTGATTGTGGCAGGTGGCCATCGTCTGGGCCTCAAACACGGCCAACATATCGCGTTCGATGAGAAGACTCACCCCCCGATGAATAATGTCTTTTTGACCCTGATGCAGAAAATGGGAGTCGAGACTGATCGCTTCAGTGATTCGACCAGCACCATCAACGGCCTGACTTGAGAGAAGAGTAGGGTGCTGGGGAGTCTTCGAACCGCACCAAATGCGTTTGCGATCGTGATAGACCATTGAAAGCACATTTGGTGCGGTTCGCGGAGCCTCACCAGCACCCTACAAAAGCAATGAACTCGTTGCTTTTCAGACAGCTGAGAACACCAGGGAGATGTTCTGGCCGCCGAAGCCGAAGCTGTTGCTCAGGACATGTTTTGAGGGCAGGTCGCGCGCGGTATTGGGAATGTAATCAAGGTCACATTCCGGGTCACGGTTTTCGAAATTGATGGTTGGAGGGGCGGCTCCCTTTTGCATCGCTAGGATGGCGAAGATCGATTCAATCCCGCCACTGGCGGCAACGAGGTGGCCGGTCATGCTCTTTGTGCTGCTGATCGGAATGCTTTTGGCTCGCTCGCCAAAGGCGGTCTTGATCGCCATCGTTTCCAGCTTGTCATTCGCCTTGGTACTCGTCCCGTGAGCGTTCAAGTAATCAATTTGCTCGGGATTCAGCTTCGCCTGCTTGAGTGCCATCGACATCGAAGCGGCTGCTCCTCTTCCTTCGGGGTGGATATCTGTGATGCGATACGCATCGGCTGTCGAACCATACCCCGTCAGTTCCGCCAGAATGTTCGCGCCACGCTTCTTGGCGGATTCGTATTCTTCCAGGATGAGCATGCCTGCTCCTTCTCCTAACACGAATCCATCGCGGTCCCGATCAAACGGGCGCGAGGCTCTCTGGGGATCGTCATTGCGAGTCGACAAGGTCGTCAGCAGGGAAAAGCCGGACATCCCGAAATAGTGAATCATGGATGTACTACCGCCCGTCAACATGGCATCCGCATCTCCCTGACGGATCAGCTCTGCGGACTCTCCAATGGCCTGGGCGGCTGCTGCGCAGGCCGTCAATGTATTGGCATTGGGGCCAAAGAACTGAAATCGTCCTGCCAGGTGCCCCGGCACGGCATGCGGCTCCTGTTCAAATTCTCTTTCGGGATGCAGCTCACTGAGCGCAATCTGCGTGAATTTCTTCATATCAACATTTCCATTGTCATACGACCGGGCGATCATGCCCATGAACTCTGGAAAGTCCTGCGCCCCTTCACCTGATCCCGTGTAAACGCCGATCTGCTCGGGCTGGTAAAAGCCATCGAGAATGCCGCTCTGGTCGACGGCTTCCTGAGACGCGATCAATCCGAAGTGAACATTCCGGCCCGAGTTCGGGTAGCGGGAGGCAATGGGATGACTGGCCGCATCGAAGTTCTTAACTTCAGCGGCAATTTTCGCCTTGAATGTCTCGGGACGCACCAGAGACAGGCGATCGACGCCGGATTTTCCAGCCAGTAAAGCCTGCCACGTCTCCGCAACGGTATTTCCGATCGGACTCATCATTCCAATACCAGTGACCACGACCCGTCGCATAATCCGCTACTCCACTGTCAAACAATACGGCGTCAAAAATACAGCCAGAACCGAGAGATCTCTCACAA
>SXPC01000293.1 GCA_005778225.1 Planctomyces sp.
AGACTGGGTGATCGACATCGGTCCTGAAGGAGGAGCAGGCGGCGGAACGATTGTCGCCCAGGGGACCCCGGAGCAAATCGCCGCTAGTGAGATCAGCCATACTGGACGGGCACTGAAAAGTGTTCTCCCAGCAGGACAGACACTCCTGTCTGTGAACAATTCCAAGAAGAAAGGCAAGAAGACACAGACAGGAATGTCTGTGCCACTGAAGTCACTGGCCAGAGCAACGAAACCGGAGACAAACGAGCCTGCCTCTGCTCGTTGGAATCTCGGCGAGACGCAGGCCTACGATCCCTCCGTCATCACGATTCGCGGGGCCAAGCAGCATAATCTGCAGAATCTTGATCTGACGATTCCGCGTGAGAAGATGTCGGTCTTCTGCGGGCCCTCGGGCTCGGGGAAATCGTCGCTGGCGATGGATACGCTGTACGCCGAGGGGCAGCGCCGGTATGTCGAGTCGCTGTCGAGTTATGCCCGTCAGTTCCTGGGGCAGATGCCCAAGCCCGTCGTTGAACACATTCACGGACTCTCGCCCGCGATCGCGATTGAGCAGAAGACGGTTGGCAACTCGCCACGATCGACCGTCGGAACGGTCACCGAGATTTACGACTATCTGCGGATTCTCTACACGCGGCTGGGGACGATGTATTGCCCGGACTGCGATCTGCCGGTCATCCAGCATACGACCGATGAGATCGTCGATCGCATTCTGGAGGATTGTGACGGGAAGAAGATCCTGGTGCTGGCTCCGATTTCCAAGGCCCATCAGCAGGATGCAGAAAAGCTCTTCCCACGCTTGAAGGAGCAAGGCTTCCAGCGGGTCCGGTTGAACGGGAAGACGTACCAGATCGACGAACTCCCCAAGCTGGATCGGAAAGCGAAAACGAAGCTGGAAATTGTGGTTGATCGTCTGAGTGTAACGCGGGCCATTCGCGGTCGTCTCAATGAATCGGTCGAAGTGGCCCTCGAGTATGCGGAAGGAGAAGCCTGCGTCGCGGTTGCGGATGACAAACTGGCCGAAGAGAAGTGGACGGTGCACCGCTATTCGCGTCACCTGAGTTGCCACAACTGCGGGCGAGGTTTTGAGACCCTGGTGCCGCAGAACTTTTCGTTCAACTCTCCGTTGGGGTGGTGTCCGAGTTGTCAGGGAATCGGGACCCAGGAAGGTACATCGCAGGCGGCACTCATTGGTGATCAAGAGCGAAGCCTCGCGGACGGAGCGATTATTGCGTGGCCGATGATGAAACCGGGGACGCTGTTTACGCGGATGACGCAAGTCATGGCGGCAGACCTTGGGATTCCACTCGATGTGCCATTCCGTGAACTGACGCCGACACAGCAGCGTGTTTTGCTGTATGGAGATGAGCAGCAGTGGTTCCAGCTGCCGGAGTTTTCGTTTCAGTATAAGGGACTGTACCCGGCGATCTACGAGGCGTCGCGGGTTTCGTTTGTCTGGCGTCAGAAGCTCGCGGAGATGATCGGACAGCAGACCTGTTCGAGCTGTCATGGGGCACGAATCCGCGAAGAAGCCGCTGCCGTTCGTTTTGACGGACTGACTATGGCGCAATTGACGCAGCTGCCTTTGGAGAAGACCCTTGGCAAGTTCACTGCTCTGAAGATGAACAAAGAGCAGAAGAAGATTGCGGGCGAGTTGATGGACGAAGTGAAGGGGCGTCTGAAGTTCCTCGTCGAAGTTGGCTTGGAGTACCTGACGCTGGACCGGGGAATGCCGACGCTCTCTGGCGGCGAGTCGCAGCGGATTCGACTGGCGGGGCAGTTGGGGCGTAGTCTCACGGGCGTTCTCTACGTGCTCGATGAGCCGACGATCGGACTGCACCCGCGCGACAATCACAAGCTGATCGGTGCGCTCAATCAGCTTCGCGATATTGGCAACACGGTCATTCTGGTGGAACACGATCAGGATATCCTCACCGCAGCCGATCAACTCTATGACTTCGGGCCAGGGTCGGGTCGCTACGGTGGATCGATCGTCACGCAGGGAACGCCGAAGGAAGTCACAAAGGACAAGACATCGCTGACGGGCAACTATCTGGCAGGGCGAGAGCAGATCCCGGTACCGACGAATCGTCGGATGGGGAGTGTGTTGTCGCAGAGTGAGGTGGAAGCTGTCAGCGAAACGAAAGCGAAAAAGAAATCCAGGAAGACACAAACAGGAATGTCTGTGCCATCGGGAGAGAATGCAACCTCGGGGGTTTCCATCTTTGAGACATCGACTCTACGGCCGGATCAATTGCCAGAGACGCCCAAGGGAGCGTGGCTGGAGTTGATCGGGGCTCGTCACAACAACCTGCGGAATGTCGATCTGCGGATTCCTTTGGGGACATTGACCTGCATCACAGGAGTTTCGGGGTCCGGTAAGTCGTCGTTAATTCAGGACACGCTGGCGACAGGGATTCAGCGTCGACTCAGACAGTTGAGCGAGGGGTACGGGGCATTCGATGAACTCAAGGGCCTGGGCTCGATCGATAAGCTGATCGTGGTTGACCAGAAGCCGCTGGGGACGACCCCGGCCTCCAACCCGGCGACGTACGTCGGGCTGTTTGACGAGATTCGCGAGCTGTTCAGCATTCTGCCGGAAGCGAAGATGCGCGGGTTCAAGCCGGGGCGGTTCAGTTTCAATCGCCCGGGGGGACGCTGCGAAGACTGCGAAGGAATGGGGCAGAAATGCATCGAGATGCACTTCCTGCCGGATGTCTGGATCGAGTGTTCGACCTGTCGCGGGAAACGCTACAACCAGGAGACGCTGGCGATCAAGTTCCAGGGACGTTCGATCTCAGACGTCCTCAACATGCCGATCAGTGAAGCGCTCAAGCTGTTTGACTCGATCCCAAAGTTGCGGGCACCGCTGAAGATTCTCGATGAAATCGGCCTGGGCTATCTGACTCTGGGGCAGTCAGCCGCCACTCTCTCGGGTGGAGAAGCACAGCGGATCAAACTGGCGGCAGAACTGTCTCGCTCCAACTACGGCAAGACGATTTATTTGCTGGATGAGCCGACGACGGGGCTGCACATCAATGACATTTCCAAGTTGTTGAAGGTGCTTAATAGCCTCGTTGACCTGGGGAACACAGTCGTTGTCATTGAGCACAATCTGGATGTCGTGAAGACGGCCGACTGGGTGGTTGATGTCGGTCCGGAAGCAGGAGCAGGAGGCGGGTATATCGTGGCGCAGGGGACGCCAGAGGATCTGGTGCAGTATGCACATGAGTACGCAGCCGGCCCCAAGGGACACCATCGATCTTACACGGCTGATCTGCTCGTACCATTCATCGAAAAGGGGACGCGTGAGGAGGCAGAGTCTCTCGACCTGAAAGCGATCACGAAGAAGCGGAGTGAGGATCGCGACTTCCGCGATATTGCCAAAGAACAGAAATCCCCCTGGCAGGTCGACGGCAGGAAATGGCATACCCAGGATCGTCTGTCGTACAACAGCAAATCGGTCCACTGGGATGGCTCTGCCTTGGAATTCGTCGTCGATTTGTTGAGTGAGTATGAAGAGCTCGCCGAGACGAACTGGAATCATCAGTCGGTCGTCGAAGTGAAAAGCCACGGCAAGGAAGGAACCTGGTTCCTGCACGCCCACACGGCTCACGAATGGCTGCTCAAGTTGTACTTCCGCGTGAAGAAGGGGACGTACACAACTGAGCAGCTTGTCAAGAAATTCCCCTGGGAGACCCTCAATGACATTGAGGAGATCCAGGCGTATTCAGGTGAGCCTCGGGTCCAGGTGCCATCCCGCAAGGGTCCCTGGCAGGAAGTCCTCTTTGCCGTTTACAAGAAAGAAGAGATCGACACGCCAGAGTTCCGGAAGTTCCTCGATAAGATGGTGAAGAATTATCTGGCAGAGAATGACCAGCAGATGCAGGGCTCGGAACTCGAACGGGTCAAACAGGATCTCAAAAAGAAGGTTTCGCGAAAGGTGAAAGCAGCCGAGTAAGTTCACAAGCCAGCTGCAGAATAGCCATCGAGGACACAGAGATCACAGAGAGAATGAATAAGAAAGAGTTCTGAACAACTCCTTTTCATTTCTTATCTCTGAGCCCTCTGTGAACTCTGTGGCGAATCTTGCTTGTGATTTAGTAAAATCTCATTTGACGATTCGCACAACATCTTTTGACGATTGGCACGCACGATGTCTCGCTTTGCTTTGATGATGTCTCGCTTTCTAGTGACTTCCTGGGTAGGAGCTGCAGGAATTTTTATCTGGTTGACCGTTCTGCTGGCGATCAGCCCGGAGCTGGATTCCATCGCCAAAGACAAAGCCGCGCTCATTCGCTTTCCGGTCATTTATCAGTTCAGCTTTTATGTGCTCGTGCCTGCTTATGTTTTTCACCTCATCAGCTTTCGCGCGATGCGAGCCTGTTTCACGCGGTGGGTAATCGCTGCGTTTACGATTCCCTTTCTGGTGATGCTCGGGACAGTCGATTATTTCAACGTCTATCTGCCGATTGCAGACATGATTGATCCGCCGGGCATGGTGCGGCCGATGCAGTTTCATGACTATCATGATGCCAGCGAGCGGATGGGTGGGATGATGTTCGTGCTGGGGCTGGTAACCGCCCTGATGTTGAACTGGCCCGTAAAGGCCGGATGTGCTTCTCCTGATAACTCGAATAACGAATACGTTCCCGGAAACGGTTGATGGACACTCTGGCATGGCGCGTGCATTGTAGCGGCGGTACACCAAAGAACGCGGCCGATCTCAGCGATGCGAGATGAATTGCTCGCCATCGTGACATTCTGAACGCCCGTCGTTCAGGCATGTGCTGATGGGTCGCCGCATCGTCAACAATGATCGCCAACGGAGATCCGTATCAATGTTTTCACGCACAGAGTCCGTCCGACCGCTATGGGTCGTCTTATTCATTATGCTGATCATGGCCGCGTCCGGCGTGCTCAAGCTGACGCTCGTTTTTCTGCTGCTCATCTTCGGAAGCATCCTGTTTGCCGTATTCTTACATGGCCTGGGAAAATGGCTGAGCGATTGGACAGGCTGGCCCTATCAGGCAACTTCGACAATCGTCTTACTCACGCTGCTCGTCGCGATTTTTGGCGGCGGCTATTTGATGGGCTCGAGAGTGATCGATCAGTTGTCAACGCTCTGGTCTCAGTTTGAAGCTTCCTTCGCTAAGCTCGAAGAATGGATCTCCGGTTACGAATGGGCCCAAGAATACATTCCGAAAAAAGAAGAGATGAAGGATATGGTTCAGACGGAAAAGATGGCCAACTGGCTGGCCAGCGGCGCTTCGCAGATTGGATCGACGGTGGGTCAACTGGGGACCGTCATCGGCGGCGGGGTTCTGATGTTTGTGGTCGGAGCCTATCTGGCGCTGGAATCGAATATCTATCGAAAAGGAATGGTGAAGTTACTCCCCCCGCAACGTCGAGCAAAGGGGGGCGAAGTCATCTCCCGGTTGAACGAAACTTTGACCAACTGGATCCGCGGCCAGTTGATCTCGATGGCAATTATCGGTATCTCAACCATGATCGGCCTGTGGCTGATGGGGGTTCCGATGGCGATCACGCTAGGTGTGATTGCGGCGTTGTGCACCTTCATTCCGAACGTCGGCCCGTTCCTGGCAGCAATTCCACAATCCCTCGTTGCTGTCCAACTGGGGGGAATGGCAGTCGTGTATGTCATCATCTTCAATATTGCGTTGCAGTCCTTTGAATCGTACCTGATTACCCCTGTCGTACAAAAACAGCAGGCCAACCTTCCACCTGCGATGACGATCATGTTCCAGTTGCTGATGACTCTTTATTTCGGAATCCTGGGCGGACTGCTCGGCGCACCGATGCTGGCTGTGCTGATCGTGCTGACGCAGGCGCTTTACGTCGAAGAGCTGGAAAAGAAGCCTGATTCCGGCGTTATCGCGAACGCCTGACCAGCACATCACTGCTGAGATCATTTCCTTTACAACATAAGCAGCCTTTGATCCAATGGATGCGATTTAACATCCATTGATTCCGTGGAGACTGCCATGCTGCGCTCGCTTGTTTGCCTTATGTTCGTTTTCAGTTCAGGTTTTCTGGCGGCCAACGATCTGCCGAGACTGAAGGTCAGTGAAAACGGTCGCTACTTGCAGTACGAAGATAGCAATCCCTTCTTTTATCTGGGCGACACCTCTTGGGAGCTTTTTCATCGACTCAATCGCGAAGAAGTCGATCGCTATCTGGAAGATCGAGCCGCCAAGGGGTTCAATGTGATCCAAGCCGTCGCGCTCGCGGAAATTAACGGGCTCAATGATCCCAATGCCTACGGCCACAAGCCTCTAATCAACCAGGACCCGACCAAGCCGGACGTCAAAGATGGCCCGGAGAATGATTACTGGGACCACGTCGATTACTGCGTGAAGAAAGCCAATTCCCTCGGCCTCTATATCGGTTTCCTGCCGACCTGGGGCGATAAGTGGAATCTTAAATGGGCAGCGAATTCAAAGTTCAATCCAGAGATCTTCACGCCCGCCAATGCAGAGGTGTATGGGAAATGGATTGGGAGTCGTTACAAGGATGCGGGAGTGATCTGGATTCTGGGAGGTGACCGACCTGTCGAGAACGACACGCATCGCGCAATCAATACGGCAACGGCCAAGGGAATTCGAGCAGTGGATGGCAAAGCCCATCTGATGACCTTTCACCCGAGCGGAAGTTCGTCATCCACTGATCATGTCAAAGAGGCAGACTGGCTCGATTTCCACATGATGCAATCCGGCCACGCCCGTCCGGACAAACCAAACTACGAACGCATCGCCAATGATATCCGCATCGCTCCGAACAAACCGATTCTGGACGGAGAGCCATGCTACGAAGATCACCCGTTGCGTGGCCGCGACCATTGGGAACGTCGACTCGAGCCAGGGTTCACGTTGAAATGGTTCGACGAATTCGACGTCCGCGTGGCAGGCTACCGCGGAGTCCTCGCCGGTGCTTGCGGCCATACCTATGGCAATCACAACATCTGGCAGATGTGGGCACCTCCCAGAGAACCAGTCACTGTTGCCAGAACGCCATGGACCGATGCACTCAAACACCCCGGCGCAACGCAGATGGGGTACCTGAAGGAATTTTTCCTCGCCCGACCGTACTGGAAGATGACGCGGGATGACTCGCTGATCATCAAGCCCTCAGACAATGTCGAAGAACGTCCCCTCGCCGCGATCAGTCAGGATGGTGATTTTCTGGTCGCTTACCTGCCTGTCGGCGGCACGCTGAACATCGCGACCGGAAAGCTGAAGGCAGAAAAACTCCGTGGCTGGTGGTTCAATCCGCGGCAGAATACAGCGCAGTTGATTGGAACATTCGGAAAGAAGGAAACTACTGAGTTTGTTGCGATGAGCCAAGGGCGAAACAACGATTGGGTCTTGGTCGTAGAAGATGCTTTAAAACAGTATCCGCGGCTCGGGACGACCTACAACCAGTATGAGCCGAAAATGAAGTAATGGATGATTTAGGAAGGATGAAGGATGAGTCAGAGGAAATCAGGAGCGAGAACGCTTGGTGTTTCTGACAATGGTGACAAGGATGGCAATCAGTTCGTCAACCTCTTGTCGGATTTCAACAAGCTTTGAGTGCTCAACAATTTTGGAGTCAGCGAGAAGCTCGAGCCAGTAGCCAGTTTCGTCGAGCTCCTGCAAACCAACCTCAAGTTTGCTGATGAATTCTGCCGTCGAACGTGCTCGAAAGCCTTCGCGGTAGTGAGCTCCGACAGAAGTTCCACTTCGAAGAAGCTGTTTACCAATGACTTGAGCCGTGGTTGAATTCGGGAGAGCTGCATAAAGACGAATGATTCGTAATGCAAAATTCTTCGTCCTCACTATGAGCTCTTGTCCCTCTGACTCATCCTTCATCCTTCCGCCTTCATCCTTTCCTTGTAAAACTCCAATGCTCTGCGGTTTGAGTTGAACGCCATCTTCTTCAGCGTCGCTGGAGTCAGCTTGCGGTACTTGTAGCTTGCGACTTCACCTGCATCCAGCTGCAGGTCATCCAGCGACTCGATGTGGCAGACGAAGAACGTGTCGCAGACCGGGAGTTCGTTGCCCTTGTAGACATACACGTTGGGGAAAGAGCAGAGATACTCCGGCTTGACCGCGGTGAGATTGAGTTCCTCCAGCGTCTCTCGAAGAACAGCTTCCTCAAGTTTCTCACCGACGTCGACAAAGCCCCCTGGCAGGCCGTACAGACCTTTGCCCGGGTCCTTCGCCCGTTCGAGCAGCAGGACCCGTCCTTCGTCGTCAGCAACGATCGCAGCGACCGCTGTCGTGGGGCCAAAGAAAAACGTGAAGTCGCAGCGGTGGCATTGAAACGGATTCACGCCCGTTTTCTTTGCTTTGGCTTTGCAGACGGGGCAATAAACAAAGGCTGATGCGATGGGTTGTGACATGGCTGGGCCGAAATCTGCTCTCAAGAAAAATTCAAAATGGACGGGGCTCCCTGCGTACTGTCATAACAGCATTGCCTGGCAAGAAAAAATGAGCAGCCTCCTATTGTATTAAGTTTGTGTGAATTCCCGACGGAGCCTGTAACGAGGAAACGGTCGAACGCGGCATATCCTGCGAATGGCCTCGCTGCGTGCGGGCTGCCAACAACGTAGAGTTTCCTCGCTGGGTTCATTTTCCCAGCAACATGTTTGCTTAAGGCATTGCGGAGTTCAAATTCATGCTCAAACGCTCAACATCCGGGTTCACGCTGATCGAATTGCTTGTGGTGATCGCCATCATCGCGGTCCTCGTCGCCATTCTCCTGCCAGCCGTCCAACAGGCACGAGAGGCTGCCCGACGCTCCTCCTGCAAGAACAACTTCAAGCAGTACGGAATTGCCCTTCACAACTATCATGATGTCTTCAATAAATTTCCCCCGTTCACCGGCGGCGATGTCAACAGCTCGTTGAACTTTCGCACCTCGGGCATTGTCATGCTCCTCCCTTATATGGAGCAGACAGCAGCCTACGAGGAAATCATGGCCTTGACGGGAAACAACCGTCGTCCATGGACCAACATCTCGCCCTGGAATCGACGATTCTCCATCTTCGAATGCCCCAGCGACGCAGGTCAAACGGGCGTTCTGCCAGCCGACATGCGGGGCAAAAGAAACTACGTCTTCTGCGGCGGCGACAGCGAGTCCGGGAATGATTTCGATCGCCAGCGACCCCTGGTCAGCCGGGGTATGTTTGGCTTCGTCGCAACGAACAGCTTCAGCGACATCACCGACGGCACCAGCAATACGATCGCCATGTCAGAAATCATTGCTCCCACTTCGACCAATGGCCCGGGACTGGTCGCGATGACATTCCTTCCTGCGGGAAGTATCAGCCCGGCATCCTGTAATGCTCTTTGGGACTACGGTTCAAAAACGTACCGTATGCCAGGCGGAGCAGATATCGGCAACGGCGGTCATCGTGCTTACCGCTGGGGTGACGGAGCCGCTCTGTTTTCCACCTTCTCGACTGCGCTGGCTCCCAACACATCGAGCTGCTACACCCGCAACTCAACCAGCCACACGGGCTTTGGAATATTCAACGCCGGCAGCCTTCACAAGGGCGGAGTACAGGTTCTCATGGGGGACGGAGCCGTCCGCTTTATCAGCGACAATATCGATACTGGCAACCAGAGCGCCATCCTGCCCGTCGCAGGATTTATCAACGGCAACACACCGCTGACCAGCCCGTCTTCCGAACAAAGCCCCTACGGCGTCTGGGGTGCTCTCGGTACGCGAGCCAGTGGCGAAGTCCTCGGCGAGTTCTAAATCAAAGTTTGATTTTGAACGACTGAAAAAGAAGAAGACGGTGGTTGAGCAATGTTCAACCACCGTCCTTTGGCGTTGAAGAGCCTTCGAATTCAGACCACTTCATTACTGCCAGGCGTCGGCAACGCCTGGACCACCGTCAGTTCAGAGCTGGCCAGATCGATGATGTTATCCAGATTATCTGAAGTCAGTGGATTGCCGTCGACGTCATTGACTCGCAGGACGATGGGCTTCGAGTAGTCTTCACGACGCCCTCGAATGACCTGGGCGATCGAGCCATCGCTGAGTTGAACGTAACTGCCAATCGGAAACAGCGACAGCACTCGCAACAATGCGCGCACGACATCCGAATCAACCGAACGTTCGCCAACCATGTGAATCAGCCGAGACATCGCCGAATACTTTGTGTATGGTGCGCGATACGGGCGAGGATTGATCAGCGCGTTGTAAATATCCGCGACCTGGATCACACGGGCAAACGGGTGAATGTTCACGCCACGACGACCACGGGGATATCCCGTTGCATTGAATCGCTCATGCACCTGATAGGCGATCATCGAGATGATGCGAGGCAGGGAGCTGGCGTGCTGAATCATCTCGAGGGAGTAGATGGGATGCCTCATGATTTCCAGACGCTCGATATCGTTGAGCGCTCGTGGGGCATTGATCAGGTTCTGATCAACCTTCGCCATCCCCCAGTCATGCACCAGACCTGCGATACCGATCAAGCGGACGCTTTGTTCGTCGTATTCCATTTCGATACCGATCGCCATCGACAACAACGATGTCTCGATCGAACCAGATACGAGATCCGGCGATTCGGAATCATGGGATTTATTCGACGATGGTCTTGAACTCAATGTGCAGTCAATATCGTTGTACATCTCGTCGAGATAACCATCCGCCATTCCTTCGACCGAAATGTCCGATTCCTGCCCATGCAGCACACTTGTCATCAGGGAGGTCAGCAGTTTGCCATTCTTGCTGTGCTTATCCTGCAGACGTTGACGCTGTTGCTGGTCGTAAGGAGCCTTCCCATTATTCTTAACGAATTGACTGACGGCAGGGCCGTTTGAAATGTCCGGAACAAGACCGCTATCGATTAAGGCATCAAGTTTGCGAGTCAGTTCCGTATCGAAGCTGATTCCGCGGGCCGGGGTTGAGGTGCTGGAGGTGGAACGAATCGTCAGAACAGAGGCATCATCTAAAGCGACCTCAACCGAATCGATCCCCCGCTGTTTTAGATGACGCTTGATTTCGACGGTGATCGGCGTATTACGAGCCAGGAGAAGCACGCCGTGTTTACTGACGATCGGTGCATTGATCTGACGACCGACAATCAAATCGTCAACGCGAATACTGACAGCGCCATCATCGGGAACCTTACTCGACTTCAATGTCGGTGATTTCGTTGCGGCCGTCATGACCAAATCATTCTATCGAAGAGGACAAGACAGGTGTCTTTATAGTTATGTCTATCAAGGAACTGTCGGCTGTTAACTCCCGCAATCATTATGAGCACGAATCATTTTCTTATGACTTTTTCAGATCGGTTGTCGGGTATTCGTCTGACACTTATTGCAGGTCATGATCCGAAAGTGAGGATTTTTCCGCTCTGGAGTCGGATAAGTCCCTGCAGGCTGCATAAAACTTTGCCCGGTAACTTGATTGACAAAAACTGCCAAACAGTGGTAACGTGGCTTAGCCACTTCGTGAAACGGAAATGATAGAGAATGACTCCCCTTGTCCGGACGCCGCTGTATCAACAACTCTACGAAGAGTTACGTGCGCTCGCCGACGAGTCCGAGTACGCAACCGGCTCGAAGTTCCTGACGGAACGCGAAATTGGCATACGCTATGGGGTCAGCCGGGCGACGTCGAACAAAGCCCTTGCCTCACTCGTCTCGGAGGGGGTGCTTGAATTTCGCAAAGGCATCGGCACTTTTGTCAAACCGAAGCGTCTGGCGTATCAGCTTGATCGCCTGATCAGTTTCACAGAAAAAGCAACAAGCGCCGGGCAGCGACCTTCGACGCAGGTACTCACGCTGAAGTCCGTTCGTGCGACTCTCCTCGACCAGGAGACTCTCCATCGACTCAGGCTGGGAGTAAACGAGGAGGCCTGGTATCTCGAACGACTTCGACTCGCGGACGAACGTCCCGTGATTCTCGAACGGCGTTACATCGTCAAATCCTTGTGTCCAAAATTGACCCGGTCCAAGGTACAGGGGTCTCTCTATCGCCTTTGGACCGACGAATACCAGCTGACCATTACTGGTGCTGATGAATCGATTCGAGCCGTTAATCTGACACAGGAAGCAGCATCCCTCTTGAAAGTCGATTCAGGGCAGGCTGGTTTGCTGGTCCGGGCGACTGGCTACTTAAAAAATGATGTCCCTCTCTGGAGCGAAGAGACTCTCTATCGCGGCGATTCTTATGAGTTCCAGAACCGGCTGGGAGGACTGGATCATCCCGGCCCAGCGATTGGCCACCTCGTCAAAAATCACCATTCAGAATAAGAAATCATCAGGATCTAAGACATGAAGACGATTGGCGTGGCATTTATCGGAACAGGTTTCATGTGTACCACCCATGTGGAGGCATTGCGTCGAACGGGGATGACACACGTTGTCGGGGTGCTGGGGTCGTCGCTGGAAAAGTCGAAGTCGACCGCGGAGAAACTGGGGATTCCCAAAGCGTATGGGTCCTACGAGGAAGTTCTCGCAGATCCGGACGTTCAATCGGTTCATATCGGGACGCCCAATCGCTGGCACTTCGAGATGGCAAAACGTGCACTCGTCGCGGGTAAGCATGTGATATGCGAAAAACCCTTGGCGATGACCTCGGAAGAGTCGCGCGAACTCGTCGCCCTCGCGAAGAAGTATTCCAAACAGGCCACCGGCGTCAACTACAACATCCGCTTCTATCCACTCTGTCAGGAAGCCAAAGAGCGAGTCCATCGCGGCGACTTCGGGAACGTCTTTCACATCACCGGCAGCTATGTTCAAGACTGGCTGCTCAAAGAGACCGACTACAACTGGCGAGTCAAATCGAGCGAAGGCGGCGATCTGCGTGCCATTTCCGATATCGGGACACACTGGCTGGATTTGATCTCGTTCATTTCAGGTATGGAAGTCGAAGCAGTTTGTGCGGATCTGAAGATTGTGCATCCGACCAGACAGAAACCGGTCGGTGAAGTCGAGACATTTCAAAGCAAATCGCAGCAGGCAATAAAGACCGAGTCAGTCGAAGTCACGACGGAAGATTTTGGAAGTGTGATGTTGAGATTCAAGGGGGGAGCGCGCGGAGTCATGCACGTCTCCCAAGTGACTGCGGGTCGCAAGAACTGTCTGAGTTTCGAACTGGCGGGTGCGAAGCAATCGATGTCCTGGAACAGCGAACGGCCGAACGAGTTATGGATTGGTCACCGTGAGACGGCCAATGAAATGCTGCTGAAAGACCCGTCGCTCCTGTCAGACTTTGCGCGTCGTTCAGCGGATTACCCCGGCGGCCATAATGAAGGGTATGGGGACACTTTCAAGCAGTGTTTCCGTGCGTTTTATCGAAGTATCCAGCAGGGCACGTTCGGTCCAGACAATGGTTATGCGACCTTTGAAGATGGTCATCGCGAGATCGTGTTATGTGAAGCGATCTTGAAGAGCAGCCAAGAGGATCGTTGGGTGGCTGTTGAAAGCTAATGTTGTTTTTGAGTCCAACCTGAGCATATTCCCTTTTGACCCTGGAGCATCCCCATGAAGCTCGGATTCGTCACTGCCATTCTCCCCGAACAAACTCTTGAGAGCGTCGTCAAGACAGCCTCAACCCTCGGCTATGACTGCATCGAAGTCATGTGCTGGCCCCCCGGAAAAGCAGAGCGACGCTACGCCGGTGTGACCCACATCGACGTCACCTCCTTCGACGCCGCCCTGATTCAAGACCTGCTCGATCAGCATCACGTTTCCATCAGCGGCCTCGGCTACTACCCCAACCTCCTCTCCGCAGACGAAGCCGAAGGAAAAGCCGCCTTTGAACATCTGAAGAAGATCATCCACGCAGCCGCGAAGCTGAAAGTCGGAGTCGTCAACACCTTCGCCGGGCGAAACCCCAAACTCTCGGTCGATGAAAACTGGCCGAAGTTTTTGAAGGTCTTCAAGCCGCTCATCAAGCTTGCAGAAGATAAGGGAATCAAGATCGGCATCGAGAACTGCCCGATGCTCTTTACCAAAGACGAATGGCCGGGCGGAAAAAACCTCGCGATCAGTCCAGCTATCTGGCGTCGCATGTTTGATGCGATTCCCAGTGAGAATTTCGGCCTCAACTACGACCCCTCCCACCTTGCCTGGATGCAGATGGACCCGATTCATCCCATCTTCGAATTCGCGTCACGTTTCGTTCACGTTCACGCGAAAGACATCCGCCTCGACCGCTTCAAATTCAACGAACTCGGCCCCCTGGCCCATCCCAACGAATACCACCACCCGAAGCTCCCCGGCATGGGCGAGATCGAATGGGGCAAGTTCTTTTCCGTCCTGGGAGATGCCGGTTATCGAGGTCCCGTCTGCGTAGAAGTAGAAGACCGCGTCTACGAAGGCTCGCTGGAACGCCGCAAACTGGCACTCACACAATGTCACACCTATCTGCGCAACTTCATGCCAAAGATGTGATGCAGCAGCCTTCCATCATGAGTCGTGAGTCATGAGGAAAGGCCTTGGAAATTCTCTTCGTTTTACCTCATGACTAAAAACTCATGACTTTTTGAAAGCTCTCACCCATGACCAGCGCTCCCTATACCTATCTCGATATTGCCAAGATGATCGATCATTCGCTGCTCAATCCTACGCTGACTGTCAGTGACCTCGAAGCCGGAATTGATCTGTCGCTTGCTTACGATGTCGCGAGTGTCTGTATTCTGCCGTATTACCTCAAGCGATGTGCGGAGCGACTGAAAGGAAGCAACGTCAAAGCGTCCACGACGATTGGCTTTCCGCATGGTGGCCACACCACAGCGATCAAGAAGCTTGAAGCTCAGCGTGCCGTCGACGATGGCTGCGAAGAACTGGATATGGTCGTCAACATCTCCAAAGTCCTCAGTGGCGATTGGCAGTACGTTAAAGACGATATTGCCGTCGTCATCGATGTCGCCCATGCAGCCGGACAGAAAGTCAAAGTGATCTTCGAAAACGCCTACCTCAACGAAGCCCAGAAGATCAAGCTCTGCGAAATCTGCAGCCAGCTGAACGCCGACTGGGTGAAAACTTCCACCGGTTACGCCCCCACCGGAGCAACCAACGACGACCTGATCCTCATGCGAAAATACTCCGCTCCCGGCGTCCAGGTCAAAGCCGCCGGTGGAGTCCGCGACCTCGACAAACTCCTCGAAGTCCGCGCCCTCGGCGTCACCCGCTGCGGAGCCAGCCGAACCAAGGACATGCTGGATGAAGGCCGCAAACGCCTCGGCCTCCCAGCAATCAACGTCAAGGATGTCAGTAAGGGTGGATATTAAGCAGCATGTGACCACGCTGGTGGTCTGGACAGAGGCCCCCGCCGCGTTGCCGCATCGTTCCTCGCAAACTATGATCAGTCCGGCGTTGAAGAATGGTTCTTCAACGCCCTTTTTCATAGCCGGAAGGAATCGGTATGTCGCCTTGGTTGCTGTGTATTATCGGACTGTTGTTGAGCAACATTTTCATGACGTTCGCCTGGTACGGGCACCTCAAAAGTCTGGCGGAGAAACCCTGGTACATCGCGGCGCTCGTCAGTTGGGGGATCGCCCTGTTTGAATACCTCCTTCAAGTCCCCGCCAACCGGGCCGGGCATCAGGTCTTCAGCGTCGCCCAGCTGAAAATCATGCAGGAAGTGATCACGCTGATGGTCTTCGTTCCCTTCGCGATGTTCTACCTACAGGAGAAGCCAACGTGGAATTATCTGTATGCTGGCATCTGTATGATTGGTGCCGTTTATTTTATGTTTCGGAAGTAGATTTTTTTTCGAATTCACTGACTGGCTAGATCCTCCTCCTCATGACTCATGACTCACGTCTCACGACCACCCGCTTCCCCGTCTGGCATCCCTTCACGCAGATGCAGGTTTTCGTCGAAGAAAATCCCCCAGTGATTGTGGCCGGGGAGGAATTCGATCTCATCGACGATCATGCCAACCGCTATCTCGACGGCGTCTCGTCCCTGTGGTGCAACGTGTTCGGACATCGCGTCCCCGAAATCGATTCCGCCATCAAACGACAAGTCGACCGCATCTCTCACACAACCCTGCTCGGGCTGCAAAGTGATGTCAGTATCGAACTGGCTCAAAAGCTGGTGTCGGTCACCCCGGAAGGGCTCAACCACGTCTTCTACTCCGATGCCGGAGCAACCTCTGTTGAAGCGGCCCTCAAGATCGCCATTCAGTATCACGCACAAAAAGAACGCCCTCAAAAGCGCCACATGTTCGTCCGACTGTCCGATGCCTATCACGGCGATACCATCGGCTCCGTTAGCGTCGGCCGCATGGAAACCTTTCACCATTTCTACGCACCCCTGTTGTTCGAAACCATCAACGTCCCCAGCCCTGGCCTCTCCCCATTACCTCAAGGCCAGACCCGCCAGACATTCTACGAAGACTGCCTCCAGCAACTCGAACAGGCCATCAACCGTCACCGGGAGGAAATCGCCGCTGTCATCATCGAACCGATTGTCCAGGGAGCAGCCGGAGTCTTCGTCCATCCGCCAGGCTATCTGACCAGACTGCGCGAACTGACCACGCAGCACGGCATCCTCCTCATCGCCGATGAAGTCGCCGTCGGCTTCGGAAAGACCGGAACCCTCTTCGCCTGCCAGCAGGAAAATGTCACCCCCGATATTCTCTGCCTCGCCAAAGGACTCACCGGCGGTTATCTCCCCCTCGCCGCGACATTGACCACCAGCGAAATCTACGACGCCTTCCTCGGCCCACCTTCAGCCCGTCGCACCTTCTTCCACGGCCACACCTTCACCGGCAACCCCCTAGGCTGTGCCGCCGCCATCGCGACCCTCGACCTGTTCGCCACGCGCCCTGTCCTCGAACAAGTCGCCACCAGCGAACAAATCCTCCAAGACAAACTCAGCCCTCTCATCGGCCACCCCCACGTCCGGGAGATCCGCCAAAAGGGGATCATGGTCGGGATCGATATCGTCAAAAACAAAGCCACCGGCGAACTCTTCGATCCCTCCCTGCGACAGGAGCATGCCATCGTCCGCGAGGCAAGAAAACGTGGCGTAATCATTCGCGCCCTCGGCAATGTCCTCTTTCTCATGCCCGCAGTCGCCATGCCCTCCGAGCTGGTCAGACAACTGGCCGAAGTGACGGTTGAGAGCTTTACGCATGTCATGCGGGACGATTAACAGAGCGGATACAACGTCTGCAACGCTCTTACCAGTTGGAGAAGAATCTTGTTGCCGTGGTGCCTGTTGCCGTCGATAATTCCGGTATGCCATCGCAACCGGCTCCCAAACCACGGGGTCCCCGCCGAGGCGTCCTGCAGAAAAGCCTCGAGCAACTCCAGCGTAACTGGCGAGCCGAATTACATCGCTCGATCCCAGGGATGCTGCTGAGTCTGATCGTCCACACATGCATCTTTCTGGTGATGGGACTGATTGTCTATCAAGTCCAAACCGACTCAATGCCGCCGATGACCGATATGCTCTGGGGCGAAGACATCGGCGATGGGACCGATTTTGAGCTAGGCAACTTCGAGATGACTTCCGGGGTCGAGGTCAACATTGATGACAACCTCCCCAGTCTCCCCAGCAGCGAGCAGATGCTCGACCTGACGATGCCCAGTCTCGATCTCACGGCTCCACTCAAGACAACGACAGCGATTCCGCAGAAGGCGACATTTGGAAATGTCTTCTCGGGACGGTCTTCCGGGCAACAGGGCGAACGCATTCGACAAAGCGGTGGCAATCCCAACGCGACTCGCACAATCCGGATGTCGCTGGAATGGATTGCGCGTCAGCAGCAAAAAGATGGCCGCTGGCAGTTCCATGAAGGCTATCCCCAGGCAAGCCCGGGCAGCAGGTGTGATGCGGCGGCGACGGGGCTGGCGCTGCTGACGTTTCTCGGCGCAGGCAGCACTCCCAAAGACGGCGATTATCGACGGGAAGTCTATCAGGGCATCAAGTGGCTGCTCGAACATCAAAAACGCAACGGCAACCTCGATCAGGGGGACGGCCCCAGCATTTCCGTCATCTACTCTCACGCCATCGCGACGATTGCGCTGTGTGAATGCTATGCGATGACCGGTGATCCCGAAATGAAGTCGGCCTGCGAGAATGCGATCCGCTATCTCGACGAAGCCCAGCTTCGCGGCGAAGGAGGCTGGCGTTATGGAATTCTGTCGCCGGGGTCGGGGGGAGACTTGAGCGTGACAGGGTGGGCACTCATGGCTTTACAGACGGCTCGTGTCGCGGGAATAGAAGTTGAGCCTCGCATCTTCCGCAAATCGACCGGCTTTCTGAACCGTCTCGAGTCATCAGATCCATGGCTGTACTCTTACACGCCGGGCCGCTCACCGACGCTGTCAATGACGGCAGAAGGGCTCGTTTGCAGACAGTGGATGGGCATGGAGCCCAACAGCAAGATCATGAGAAACGGCATCAGCTATCTGACTCGCCCACAGAACCTCCCTCAATGGAAAGAGGGACGTCGCAATGTCTACGCCTGGTATTACCTCGCCCACGCCCTGCATAACAACGGCGGTGAGACCTGGAAAGAATGGTACGGCTACACGCAGAAGATCCTGATGGAGCAGCAACTATTGGTTCCCTCCGAAGAGACGCCGGGTGATATCGTCGGCAGTTGGCATCCCCACACGCCGCAAGGTGATGGCCACGATTACGGCGACCGCTGGGGACGTCTCTATGTCACCTGCTTATGCACACTGATTCTTGAGACACCATTCCGTCACTTGCCTCTCTACGAAGTCGCTGACTTGGAAAACACGACCAAGAAACGCTAAAGGCGTCTTCGTTACTCCTTCGTTCCATACCACCGCTCTGCGATCCGATCCATCTCGACCATCAGCGGATCTAGCTCCAGCACCTTCTCCGCCAGCGTATAAGTGACCTGCGGCGGAACCGTCGGCTCGTAATGACGGTGAACCCAGCCCTCTGCTTCGAGCATCCTCAGCCGCTCGGTCAACGTCTTCGTCGAGATCGATCCGAGACGCCGCCGCAAAACCCCAAACCGCATCGGCCCATCCTGATGAAGTCGATGGATCAGAAGCATCGTCCACGGGCTGGAAAGGACCTTCAGCAGCTTGGCCAGAGGTTCGTGATTGTTGTCCTGATTCGACATTTTCCTATTGCTTTCCACTAGTAAAGCAGCTGACTTTTAAGAAGCTACTTTACAAAGAAAATCGACTGTGTAAAGTTCGTCTTCCTGAAATCAGTTTCACTCACCATGGACCACATCATGCAGACAACATCATTCGACGAAGGACTCGCAGGCAAGCGCATCCTTGTCACCGGCGGGACCAATGGCATCGGAGAAGCCATCGTGAACCGCCTCGTCGATGCGGGCGGCCTGGTCGTGACATCGGCACGTACCAAACGCGACAGCCGGGCACGACTCGTCATCGCCGCCGACAGTTCAACCGCCAGCGGCATCGAACAGATCGCCATCCAGACACGCCGCGAACTCGGCGGCCTCGATATCCTCATCAACTCCGTCGGCGGTTCCTCCGCACCGGCTGGCGGGGCGCTGGCACTCACCGACGAAGTCTGGATGGAAGAGCTGAATTTGAATCTTCTCTCAGCCGTGCGGATCGATCGCGCGATGCTCCCCGGAATGCTTGAGCAAGGCAGCGGAGTCATCGTGCACGTCTCCTCCATCCAGCGCACACTGCCTCTTCACGATGCGACCATCGCCTACGCCGCCGCCAAAGCCGCCCTGACCAATTACAGCAAAGGACTCTCCAAAGACGTCAGTCCACGAGGCGTCCGTGTCGTCAGCGTCGCTCCCGGTTTCACTCAAACCCAGTCCGCCGTCCGACTCATCGAACGACTCGCCCAGGAAAGCGGAACCGACTTCGAAACATCTCGCCAAACATTGATGAACGCCCTCGGGGGAATTCCTCTGGGCCGGCCGAATGAACCCGAGGAAGTCGCAGAACTCGTCGCCTTTGTCGTCTCAAACCGCGCCTCCTCCATGACCGGCTGTGAGCTCGTCATTGATGGTGGCAATGTCCCTTGCGTCTGAATTTGTTCTCTTAACCTTCTACTAAGGAATCACCATGAAAACCGTCAACTACGTCATCCTCGCCTCTCTTCTCGCCGTCGCTTCTTTCACAACCGCAGCCTCGTTTTCCCAGGAACCCCCCACCACACCAACTCCCTCAGCGACCGCCTTCGAACTCCGCACCTACACCGCAGCAGAAGGAAAACTCGATACGCTCAACGCCCGCTTTCGCAATCACACGCTGAAGATCTTCGAAAAACACGGCATCAAAAACATCGGCTACTGGACCGGCACTGAGGGTGACGACAAGAACAAGATCTTCTACATCATCGCCTACCCCGACCTCGCCAGCCGGGAGAAGATGCTGGTGAATGGCATCGCCAAAGATCCTGAGTTTCTCAAAATCGTCGCCGAGTCAGAAAAGGACGGCAAACTGACAACCAAAGTCGAATCCATCATGCTCAACGCAACAGACTACTCCCCCATCAAGTAACAATTCCGAAAGGCGAGCGGGGGGTGTGGACCCCCTGTCTTCTGCCGATTGGAACCGCCTATGAGCGATAGTTCGTCTTCAAGATCAATGTACGTCCGAACGCACATTTGGTGCGGTTCGAAGACCCACCGGCGCCCTACATTTGAGAATTGTGCGATCCGCCGCTGAATAAGATCATGTCTTGCAGGATGGGGCGTAAGTCGCCGCGGATGACGGGATCGATTTCGAAGGCGTCGTAGTGTTCCAGGACGTAACGTGAGTAGCGGATAATATCTGGCGGTGCGGCGGCGATTTCGTCTTCCCATTCGAGGCGACGCTGAAGCGTTAATGTCATCGCATGTATCAGCCCGGCATAGCCAGATGATCTAGTAGTGAAGACGAAATCGACGAAGGGTGTCAAGTAGAAGCAGAATGCCTTCGAGCCCATAAACATCAGGTCTTCGGTGTAATAAAAGCCCTCTTCTTCGCACTCATTAAAGATCTGCTGACGAGTCTTGCCGAGGAAGTTCTTAACAGCCTTTTGCCCGTCAAGATCTTCGGGAATCGGATTGATTTCTTCCTCAGTGGGTAATCGTTCCATACTGTGATTCTACCAACAAAAAAGCGGGACGATTCAAATCGTCCCGCTTTTCTTTCTTGTTTTCAGTCGAACACTTAATCCCAAAGCGAGTCAATGTCCAACCCCGCAATGACCTTACCGTTGCTACGCATCTGCATCGCGGCTGCGGTTTCCATCGGGGCTTGTTCCAGGATTGTCAGCACCAGCTGTTGATCGGCGACCAGTCCCGAAATCATCAGGCCCGCTGGTGCCGAGCGAAGCGATTCTTCGTCAGCAGTCGCATCCGGAACCGCAGTCCAGGTCATGCGATCAACCGAGGTAAAGTATTTCATCAGCATCCGGACGTCAAACTCGAAGTTCAGTGGCTTTTGCAGACCGTCGCTGACGCCGCCGACCATTTCGACGCGGCCCAGATACATTTGCAGATCCCAGTGGTCGTTGTTCCATTGGCAGTTGAAGCCCACGCGACCGGAGATGGAGATTGGTTCGAAGAGGTTGGCCAGTTCGTCGATCATTTCAGTCAGCCAGCCAGGTTTACGATCACGAGGGCGTGAGCGGTCGGCTTCGACTTGACGGATCAGGTGTTGGACGGCCAGGTGAGAATGCATACAAATTCCTCGGGGAAGATCTACTTTGAGTGGGAATCGCATCGGCCTGATCCTGGCGTTTGAAGAATTCGAACCTTGTCGCGACAACATCGGCCGGACACTCAGGAAGAATTGCTCGTCGTCAGGATGGAATAATAGATGCGATCGTCACGTCCACGATGTGCTGCTGGGGAGGGGCAAAGTCCATTGCCGTCAGGTTGCTATTTACTATCGGGAAAAGTCTCTCCCACGTGCGAGGATTTCCACCCCGCGCCCATGGGTCACACTTTTTCCCGAAGGTCGTGCAGAAGATGCCGACGTTACCGTCATCCTCAATTTTGCCTGACGAAATCTGCCCGATGAGCCTCATGTTCTCACCCACGCGTCTTGCTGCGTTGTTCATGTACTCTGAGATGAGCAATCGCAAAAGGTCAAGAATGGTACTGCGAATACGGGCGAAACATCGAGGCTCGCCATGCTAAACTCAAACTGTCCTCCGTGACCGACATGACTTTCAGCAAAACACTCACTCCACGCCAGATTGACTGAAGATGCAGATCATTCCTGTGATTGACATCAAAGCAGGATCGGTCGTCCATGCGATCGCCGGGCAGCGGGAACGGTATCAGCCAATCGAATCCCAGCTGTTTCACGGGACCGACCCGCGAGACTTTGCAGACGGGTTTCTTAGACTGGGATACTCACGAATTTACGTGGCTGATCTTGATGGTATCGCAAATGGCCAGCCGAACGTAGCAATTCTTCATGATCTGAAAAGGATGCCGATCAACCTGCTGGTCGACGTCGGAATTCGATCGACTTACCATCTTCATCAGGTTTTGAATCAAGTCCACCCTTGGCCAGACTCATGGACCATGATCGTCGCCAGTGAGACGCTGGAACAACTGAGCGACCTCAAAGAGATCGTCAAACTCGGCATTCCGATTTGCTTCAGTATCGATCTTCATCATGGCGAATTGAAACTGGTAAATGGCTGCTCTGATATCGAGAACCTCCTCAAGCAGGTGATCGAGGCAGACATCAAAGAAGTGATCATTCTGGACACAGCCGCCGTCGGAACGAAAACAGGGACAGTGACCATTGATCTGTGCAAGCAGATTAGGAAGTGCAATGTGAATCTATCAATCCTGACAGGCGGCGGGATTCGCGGGGTACCAGATCTCCAGTTGCTGGAGAACTCGGGAATCGATGCCGCCCTGGTCGCGACCGCCCTGCACAATAAAGCGATCCCGTAACGAAGAATAACCCGAACATTTCACTTCTAGAAACCGGGACGAACGAGCTTACCACCTGGGAGTCTCTGAGGTTCGCGTAAACCACCTTGATTGGGAGACGATGGTGCCGCCTTGAACAGTTCATCGAGCAGTTTGACATCGACGCCGATAGGACCCCCGGTTGTACTCCACTTCATCGCCTGGCAGGTTGGATTTAAGGCAAGATCAGCAATGTCGTAATCCTTCGGCTCCGGCATTGCCTGTGACATGAGAACGCCATCGGCTCCGAAGAGTGTCCCTGCGTCATGTCCTGGTTTCCATAAAGTGGACCACTCAGCAGGGACGGTACCGCCTGACTGCGTCACCTGGCTGGTGATCTCCGTGCGAGTCGACGTGATTCCGTTGTTGAACCACCAGAAGGAATAGGCTTTCGATCCACTTCCGAGGTTCAGGAGAGGCCCCGACGGGACCTCAGGTTTAATATCCAGTCGCGGCGCGAAAACACAATCCTGAATGATCAACGGAACAGCGACAGACGAGGCAGCAGCCTCTCCTGTGATCGAGATCGCCGCTTGCCCGCTGCTGATTGTCGTGTTGGACAGTTCGACCCTGGCTTTCGGCGATTGAGAACCTGTTGAGGCTTTCGCAGACAGCGAAATCGCATTCGACAGTGAAGTGACCCCCGAATTGTGAATCTTCAAGCGAGGCTGCAGATAATCAGATTCATAAACGGCGTGGGGAGAGAACAAAGTAGAGTTCGTGATGAACGTCGCAGCCGATGTCAATTCAGGCATCGACTTGCCAATCGGCGTCTGGGGACGCGAGACTTGTCGAATCAGACCAGCATGCAGGCTGTCCGAAACCAGAGGCCCGACCAACTGACAGCGATCTAGTAGAATGTGCCCCCGATCACTAGTCACTGCCCAGATGGGCGTATTCAAAGACCTGGATGCCGGGAGAACGATGGTTGCCGCTCGCAGGTCGAGAAGGCCGTTTCTCATCGTCAAGAGAGATTCATACGGCAGCTTGTCCTCCGCACGTTGCGCAATAGTCGACTTCAGCTCCAAGGGTCGAAGAATGATATCTCCCGGCTTACCGAAATCGATGCGAAGCAACTTGTCTTCCAGCAGTGTTGCAGGGAGTTCAATCTCACCAGTTCCTCTAACTTCAATAATCGCGCGCTGCGGCAGACGATCATTGTTGAGGACGTCCTGAAGTTTCTGTCTGGGAATCTCGACGCGGAACGTCTCCGCCCCCTCAAATAATCGATCCACATCTTCCCGCTGAAGCGTACTTTGCAAAACCAGTTGCTTCTCGAGGGGCGGTCGACTGAGACAACGATAATCTTCCGTCTTAAGCGAAGGCTGACTGGTCGTGACACTCAACGATGCCACGAGGGCCAGATCGAATGCCTCTGTTGTTCGAGAAGCAACATCGCGAAAGACCGTCGAAGCCGCTGGTGAGGGAGCAGCAGTCAGGTCCAGCCAGCGAGCTTTCCATTGACTTTCCAGATCGCTGATCGAGGCGGCGGTTTGACGCTGACCTTTCTGGTCCTGACCGCTGAACATCTGATCGAAGCCTGCGAACTGCAACTTCGAGAGTTCCAGTTGCAGGGATTGCTCAATGCTTCCTGTCCCTGCTGCAGGGTCCTTGTTGGTGAGTTGATCCCCAACAATCCAGGCACGCTGTTCAGAGGGAACCGCGCCAGTTGACGGCCATTCAATGAATCGGGTCTGCTCTGCAGTGACCTTCGTGATCGGACTGGCTGTTGTACGATTCGCACTCTCAAACCACAGAAACGATGCCCCACCGGCAAAGAGTGATTCTTTGACCGTCAGTGAGCGTTGAACGCCCGCCCCGGCTGCGTCTGTAGCCTGTTCCTTAGGATCGATGATCCGCATAATCGGCAAACGCCCCATGAATGCCAGACAGCGAGTCAGTTCGACATCGCCATTGTTGGTATTCAGATTGATCGCCGTAAGATCTTCACCCCGGAACAAATTCTGAAACCCTCTCAGAGACGGATTCACAACGCCACCGAGAAGTCGAATTGCATTGACACTTTTGCCGGTCTGAGAAGTCCCTTCCTGCGAGAACCCGGAATTCACAACATCGAGCTTCGTGCCATCAGACATGCGAATGAAGTCCGCAGGACGTTCATGTCCAGCTTCTCCGAGAATCGTGACGAACTCGATCCCATCGATCAAATGCTTTCCACCGCTAAAAGTGAAGAGTGTCGTCTCTTCCTTGGAATTCCCGTTTTCCGGTGAGTAAAGAACCACAGGCTTCACCCCGCGCGCAGCTCGCAGGACCAGACGTGGCGATTTGATTACGTAAGACTTCGTCAAGACATACGGACCATCGTCAGTGAGTTCTAGAACGCCGTCTGCAGATTCGATCGATGCCAATTGAGCCGCGAATTCCGTATCGACCGGTTCAAAGTTTTTCTTGGAAGAAACTCGCTTTGCAGGAAGTCGGTCAGCGTCGTACCAGTCAGCCGCGATCGCAGCACGTGCAGGATGGTTCTCGGTCTGTCCCGCCCCCGCCCCGGCACGCATGACCATCGTGCCTTCCTGAAGATTGACAGCCGGCGAAGTGTTATTGGAGTTTTGCAACATTCCTGTCGCAGGGTCACCAGGGCGACGCACAACGGAACTCTCCACCAGAGACTGACCTTCTTTATTGAGAAGCTCTTTATTGGCCTCTTCTTCCGTTGTCTTCTGCAGATTCGCCTGTCCAGATCCCGACAACGCGCTTCCGAAACCCGACAGACCCCACCACATCAGAACAATTACGCCAACACTGATCCCAGCCACAATCACGACAGGGACAAAACTCAGAACGGCTTCCAGAAAGCCATTCGGCTCGTTATCAACTTTCGCCAGACGTTTTTCTTTGGGAGGCAACGCTGCTTTGGCTGGCTTCTTCGCCTTCTCTTCCACGACTTCACGAGCAAGGGCATCAAGTCCCTCTTCAGCAATGTCGGAGCGGAAAATGTTCTCATTCGCCAGATCTTCCAGAAGTTCATCGGGCGACTGGTAACGCTCATCCGGACGTTTGGCCATCATGCGGGAAATCATCGCGATCACGCCCATCGGGACGTTCTCATTGATTTTCCTCAGATCAGGCAACGCAGAAACGGCATGGGCCTGCAGCTTATTTGTGACAGAGCCTTCATTGAACGGCGGATGCCCCGCCAGCATGTGAAACCAGGCACAACCGAGTGAATAAATATCACTTCGAGTATCAGCCGCTTTACTGCTGCGGGCCTGCTCGGGAGCCATGTAGTCGATCGTTCCGACGGTTGACCCCGCACGCGTGATCGACGTCTCGGTCGCCTCGTCGATGGCACGGGCAAGCCCCATATCTGCCAGCTTGACGACACCTTCTCGCGTGATCATGAAGTTCGAGGGTTTGATATCGCGGTGCACGATATTGCGCTCATTGGCATGCTGAAGGGCCATCGCGATCTGTCGAACGATATCGATCGAACGCTTAACACCGACAGTCCCTTTGCGCTTGATCAGATCGGAGACATCAATCCCGTCGATGTACTCCATACTGATATAGTTCAGACCCTCAATTTCACCAGAATCGTATACACCGACGATATGGTCGTGGTCGAGCATCGCTGATGCTTTGGCTTCGGCACGAAAGCGTTTGACCAGCGTCGGGTTCTCTGCCTTTTCAGCGGGAAGGATTTTCAGCGCAACGGTTCGATCAAGTGTCGAATCTTTGGCGAGGTAAACGGCTCCCATCCCGCCCGAACCGATTTTTTTGACAATCGAAAACTTGCCCAGCTTCCTGCCCGTCAGATCATCAGCAGAACTGCTTCCCGATTTGCTGCCGCTTTTCGGGGGTTTACTGCTCGATGCTTTACCAGGAGTGGCGTCACGTCGTGAGGACGATCGCTTTTTTTCCATCTCTGAACTCATGGAAACTCCTTAGGCCTGGCGCCATCAATAGCGAAGCCGGAACCGAATATCGAAAGATAGGAAAGTGGCGGTGGCTTGCCGAAATGTGATACGAAATGTCTCCTGTTAGGTTACCCGTCAACAGTTGGTTATACAACTGGGCAGATTCACTCCAGAAGATGATTTTCGACGGATTGGCTAGGTCAAATGGTCAAAAACGGATCTCGGATACAACTGAGCACGGCTTCATGAAGATGTCCGTTCGATGCCAGAATACTCGAATTGGCCAGTGGTAACGTCGAGCCGTCGGATGTGGTGATTTTTCCACCAGCTTCTTCCAGAATCAGTCGACCAGCCGCGAAGTCCCATGTCGACAACTTATACTCGAAGTAGGCTCCGAACATCCCGCAGGCCACCTGGCACAGATCCAGTGATGCCGTTCCCATACGTCGGATCCCATGAATATTGTGCCCGAACAACGTCCGGATGGCATCCAGTGTCGCGACCATCATCTGCCCACGGTCATAATAAAACCCGACACCGATCAAGACTTCATCAAGACGCGATTGTTCGCCCACGCGAATGGATTTGCCATTATGAGTCGAGCCCCGACCAAGCGTCGCCTCGTAGGTATCATTGTGAATCGGATTAATCACGATGCCGTACTTGGCCTGTCCGCGGTGGTAATAACCGACCGAGATCGCAAAATGTGGGATCTGATGAGCGAAGTTGTTTGTTCCATCAAGTGGATCGATGATCCAAAGATGCTCAGCAGACAGATGGGCCTCATGCCCTTCCTCGCCCAGAATCTCATGCGTCGGGAACTGCTCGCGAATGATCCTGGCAATGGCATGCTCTGATTCCACATCCGCGTCTGAGACGAGGTTGTAGCTTTCCTTGGCCCGCATCTTCACACCATGCTCAAAGTAATGCCGCACGATGCCCGCACCAGCATGAGCAGCCAGCCGCCCTGTATTTTGAACATCATCCAGGAATGAGGTCTCGTCCATGATTCCTTCAGCAATAAGAAACGGAGATGTCAGGAAATGACGTTTCGATTCACAAAATGCGATAGTGAAGGTCGCGTCGTGCCATCCGGACGAATGAAACCCGAGTTGGGATAAAAATGCTGCTGACCATCTGCAATATGGGACCAGAAGACGCCCACAATCGCCTGCTTAGCCAGAAGCATCGGTAGGACTTGGTCAATCCACTCGGCCTGCGAATCATCACTCCAGGACAAACGCCATTGATCAGGAGTGACCTTCACACGTGAATTCGCTTTGGCATCGACTTCCCGCGAAGTAGGATACGCCAGCGTGACATAAAGAGGAACCCCGAGCGTACTCCACAGATCAATCAATCGGGACATATCGAGGAGATCTCGAAATCCCGCTCCGACCATCTGATAGCCCATCGCGATCTCCAGATTCACCCCCGTCAGTCCGATCCCTGATCTGAGAAGCGCATCGACAAACTGAAACGGAGACAGGCGATGAGTCCCTCGTCCCTGATAAGCTCCCCAGGGCTGATCGACGCGGATAAATAACTGGTTCTCGTCGTCGATCTGCCTGGCGATATCAATCACGCGAGCCGCCATTGTCAATCGGCTCTCCTCACTGAATCCGGGAGCACCTCCCGAGTTCGCCCGGGCGATGATCTCCCAATTGCGAATCTTGCCCAGATAACGACTCGTCACCGATTCAACATAGTGACAAATCAGATCCTGCATGTGCGTCGGGTCCTGCTGATAATACAGCAGCCACGACGGCAAACCTTCTGCAGACAGGTCAAGCAGAGGTCCGCCATAAGGCATCACACGGTGTTCCTGACACCATTCCACCAGACGGTCCGCCGTTTCCCACTGCACGTGACCTTCGCTGTGCTCAATCAACTTCCAGTTCAGCGGAACCCCAACCGAAGAAAACCCGATACTCAGTTCCTCCAGCCAGGGCTCTTGAACGCTGTCACCCGTAATAAAACAGCCCAGAGAGACCATCGACGAATTCGACTTCTGTCGACGGAAAGCCATCCGCTGCGCTACATAGGCTTTCAGCAGGAGTTCCGTTGCCTGGAAGGATTTGCTCAGCGACTGTTCTGCAAGCTTGGTGGCTTGGTTAATGTCATCCTGGTGGCAGGCAGCCTGTCTGAAAAAGCGAAACGCCTCCTGCTCGAGTGTGAGATACTCCGGCGGCACGTTCATGCCCGAGTTTTCCCAGACTGCTCGCTGATCTTTCGTTTCCGACAGTTTCCCGCGTGCCAGTTCGACCGTCAGAATATAGGTCGATTGTCGCTCACTCAGCGAAGCCGTGCGAATGATCGGTCGTCCCCAGCCAGGGATCGGCCAGGCAATATTGAGTTTGCAGCTGTCCGCAGTCGGCTTATTGAAATCCAGACTGCCCGCCTCGTAAGAAACGCGTGTCGGGAAAATATGACCATCGATCCCGCTCATATAAGCAGCTTGAATCTCTGGCAATTCTGATTGAATATTGGCGTGTGGTACCAGGAAATGAATCGTTCCCACGTTCAATTCTCCAGTTCCGTCAACACCATCGTTCTCCCTGTCACGATCTACCTGCCATGATCTATTGGGGGGCGGTCTTTGAAGTCTTTAACGTAACGATGCGCTGTCGACCTCGCAATGCGGTCAGAGATTTTACTCTGCCAGATATCGGAGAACCGACATCCTTCATCCCGTTGCATCAACGTGTTAGACTTTCATCTTAACACCACGCCGGTCCACATACCAATCACGCTCGATACGATTCTATCGGTCTACACGAAAGCCTTTCCATGACCTCTCAACCCAGCCTCACCATTCAAGATGGCGCACTCCTGGGCACGAATCTCCCTTACTGGCATTGTCGACGTGGGAAAGTCCGCGATGTTTACGACCTCGGCGACCGCCTCCTGCTGATCGCATCCGATCGAATTTCCGCCTACGACTGGGTCATGCCCAACGGAATCCCTACCAAAGGCAAACTGCTCAATCGGCTCAGCCTCATGTGGTTTGAGTTTCTGGGCGTTGAACATCATCTGCTTTCAACCGATATGTCCACCCTCCCCGAACTCACAACGGCTGAACGCGAGGCCCTGACGGGTCGCAGTGTCATCGTCCGGAAGACAAAAGTCGTCCCGATCGAATGCGTCGTCCGAGGTTACCTCGCTGGCTCTGGCTGGCAGGAATATCAAAAGACTCGCTCAGTCTGCGGCGTGGCGCTCTCTGACGGTCTTCAACAATGCAGCCAGCTTCCAGAACCGATCTTCACCCCCGCCACGAAAGCGGAAGAAGGTCACGACGAAAACATCTCGTTTGAAGTCATGTGCCAGCACATCGATCCGGCTCTTGCTCAAACTCTCAAACAACTCAGCATCGACATCTATCAAAAGGCATCTCGATACGCTCAATCACGAGGCATCATCATTGCGGATACAAAATTCGAGTTCGGACTGGCAGGCGATAAGATCATCCTCATCGACGAAGTCCTGACGCCGGACAGTTCACGATTCTGGCCGAAAGACGATTATCAGCCAGGACGCGACCAGGCCTCATTCGATAAGCAGTTCCTTCGAAACTGGCTATCAACATCCGGCTGGGACAAAAACAGTCCACCCCCACAGCTTCCTGAAGAAATCGTCAAGAAGACGCTCGAGAAATACGAGCAAGCCGAAAAACTGCTCGTCGGCTGATCGATCGCATCTCTGAAATTCTTATTCTCAATAACGGCTCGCCCCAGGAAGTTCTCTCTGGCTTGAGTCGTGTCTGCTAGCGATGCACGCATCTTGCGCAACAAGTCTGCTTTGATGCTTGTTTTTCCGTCTTAAACGAAACTGTGCACTGACAGCCCGCTTTGCAGTCTTTGCAATTCCGGGGGCGGAATTTCGGAATTCTTCAACTCACTATTTCACCTCGCTAAAGTTTGATTTATGTTCCGCGCCGGTCTACCAATCTCGGCAGACCAAGGTGCGTCGTGAATCTGTTTCCACGATCCCCGACGCAAAGGGCCAAGTCACACCTCATATCTCACTTCACCTGTCATGAAATTGTCGCGACGTTTCGCGTCGTCTCATGATTCCGAACTCCTCTCCCTTTCCCTCTCCCCATTGCCTCTGGTTTTCATCTCACCTCGAATCCACTTTCGACCCGGACCGCAGGGACTCCCCTTCGGCGCGAGGTCTGCGTGGAGATTCCTCCCGCCAGGATGAATGCCAACCAACCGAGAGCTATATGACTGAGAGTCCCTCCAGCATGACCACTGCACCTGTAACAAATCGACTCGACGATGCCTCAACGTCGGCCCACCTTCAGACAAAGCAATTGTCTGGAAAACGCTGGCATCGCGCCGCTATCACCCGCTCGGTGCTATTCACCAGCGTTCTCTTCTCCTGGCTGATATGTGCCCCGATGGCACATGCACAGGAAAATGAGTCATACAACATCGGCGGCATGGATCAAGACATCTATACTCTGACCGAACCTGCCGAGGAACTCGCCGAAGGCGGCTTCGGCGCCTGGTTCCAGGGCGGATATACCGCTGGTCAATCGATCGACCTCGAAGAAGGCAATCTCAACTTCGAAGCCTCTCCTTATATGTTCGTCGAAGAAGGGATGTTCTTCGGCTCCGCTCGCTTCTTCCGCACCAACACAGCTGACTGGGGCGGATCGGGAGGTCTCGGCTACCGCCACTACTTCCAGGGCATCGACAGAATGCTCGGAGCCAGTATCTGGTACGACCGTGACGGTTCCCGCGGTTCGATCTTTGAACAGGTCGGTGCTTCATTCGAAACCCTGGGCAACAATTTCGACTTCCGCACCAACTTGTATTACCCGGTTGGGACCAAGGAACGTCAGCTCGATCTCTATATCGAATCAGGCAGTTTCCAATTCCAGGATTACAACCTGCTTTACGATCAGACGCGCGTCATCGGCGAAGCTCTCAAAGGGCTCGATATGGAAATCGGTCTGCCGATCAAGCAGGAAGTGGCCGAACGCCATAATATCCGCGCTTACGCAGGCTGGTACTACTTCCTGTCGGACAATACCGATGACGTCATCGGCTGGAAAACACGTCTCGAAGCCAACCCCATCCCATCCGTCACGATGGACGTGCAACTTCAAGATGACGAAGTCTTCGGTACCAGCGTCAACTTCTCCGTCGCCTGGACCTTCGATCCACACAACACCTACCGCAGCAACTGGCACCGCAGCACCTGGGATCGTATGACAACACCAGTCAAACGTAACCGTGGGGTCGTCGTCTCCAACCAGTACATCACTGAAGAAGATATTGTCGCCATCAACCCAGTCACCGGACTTCCTTACATCATCCGACACGTCGACAGTGCAGCTGGCGGCGGCGGAGACGGGACCTTCGAGAATCCATTCGACCAGATCACCGATGCCACGACTCAAGGCGGCAACACGCTCGATTACGACATCGTCTACGTCCATGCAGACAGTATCTTCAACGGAGCCGATGCAGGGATCATTACTGATGCTGGCAAGCGAATGCTCGGCGAAGGTGATGGGATCACCCACTTCATCAATATCGCAGGTTTCGGCAACCGTGCCCTGCCTCGCGCAACAACAGGGATTGACCGACCACAGCTGATCAATGCTCCCGCTGACGGGCTCGAACTCGCTTCTGGTTCTGAATTCTCGGGCTTCATTATCGATAGCCCGGCTGGAAACGGGGTTGTCATCGACAACACGAACGGCGGTACGATGCGGTTCGTCGATATCAACAACGCGGGCGGCAACGGGATCATCATGACCAACCCCACCGGCAACTACATCTTTGAATCCGTCAACATCGCTGATTCCGTCGGCAACGCCTTCGAAGTCAACGGCGGGAACGCCAACGTCACCTACTCTGGAAGTACCATCACGAATACCGGCGGCGGTCGAGCCGTTGAAATCGACGGAACGACTGGCGGCTTCATTAATATGACCGGCACGACCATCGAAGATGATAACGGACAGGGTATCTTGATCACCAACACGGCAGGCTCTGTCACGATCGACACCGCAACCATCACTGACAGCACGACGACCGGCGTTGATATCAACAACACCAGCGGTCGAGTCTCCTTCATCGGTATCACCACCATCGATAACGCAGCTGGCATTGCCATGAACATCTCTGACATCGCAGCGACGTCTGTCATCTCGATGAACCGAACTACGATCAATAACCGGAACGACACCGGTATCAATCTCGAACGAGTCGCCGGTAGCGTCAGCTTTGTCGGTGCAACCGACATTGGCCCAACTGTCCCCGGGACCTTCCTTGATGAGACCTTCTTCGCAATCGACTTCCAGGAATCAACGGGAAATGTCGCGTTTAACTCCATCGATATCACTGGCGGTACGAGCGGCGTCTTCGCAGCTTCGGGAATTCGAATCGGTGAAGTAGGCACAGACAACTCCGGGAGTTTCACGGTACTCGGTGCCGTCAACATGGACGCTCTTTTCGGACCATCCATCCTGGTTCAGGATGATGATTCGATCGTCCGATTCAACGGACCGGTCGACATCGAATACACCATCTTCGACGATGCAATTCGCATTCAAAACAACCGTGGCGCGGTCTTCTTCGGCGGCAACCTGACAATGGACGGTACCTTGGCGAACGCCATTCTGATGCAAAACAACTCAGGCGGAATCTCGTTTAACACCGTCGACATCACCAGCGGCCTGAAAACCGACGGCGTCGTCATCTCTGACAACAACTCGGGAGCCGTCTCCTTCCAGACCCTCAACATTGAGAACGTCGGCGACTCGCTGGTCGTTTTTGACACCGACTCATTCTCGATCCTTCAAGGCGGTATTATTGACAACGAAGCTGGCGTCGCAGTGCAGGTCGACAACTCAGATATCAATATCAACCTCACGCAGGTTATCGGCACAGGAGATGCCACCAACGTCATCGATGCAGGTATCATCATTACCGACTCGACAGGGAGCTTCGAAATTGGTGGCGGAAATGGACAAAGCTCTCTCACAGACTACTTGAGTGCAGCGATCTTCCTCTCGGAATTCAATAACCTTAACGACTCAATCGATGCTGACGACGATGAAGTCCTCTCCTTCATAGTCACAGACATGCTGCTTGAAGCAAACAGCATCGGACTGTTCGCCCGTAACATTGATGAAATTGTTCTCGATGGTATGCAGATCGAAGAGTCGATCAATGAAGGTATTCTCGCCATCAACACACGAGTCTTCGCCCTCGGAAATTCAAGCACGGAAGATAACGGCGGTATTGGAGACAACGTCATCGACCTGCGTTACAACACCGTACGAACGGATGACCAGGAATACGAGGTTTACATCCTTGCCAACAACTTGAACAACAACGGCTTTAACGAAGACCTCAACACAATCATCAACATCCAGGCCACAACCAACATCGTTACCGATACCGTAACGATCGGTCCATCAGGTGATGGCATCAATTCTGACACCGATGACAATGAAGAAATGGATATTTATGTCCAAATCGATCAGGGCAACATCTTCACTCTGTCAAACGATGCCAACATCAACGACCTGGCTGCCATCAACATCGAATGGAACGGTCGTATGGAAGCCGTCATTGGCTCCGGATCAACTGCCGCTCTCCGTAACATCTTCAATCTGGGAGCCATTGGGATGGATGGCGATTTGATCGGACTCAACATCGTCAACAATACCTCTGAAACCGATGAAGACACCGATATCCTGATCCAGAACAACCAGTTCCAGATCAATGCCGACGAAGCGAATACAACCGTCATGAACTTCGAGATCGATAGCGAACTCGATGTCCTGATCAACAACAACGTCTCCACAACGCTGACTCAATCCGCCAACATCTCCAGCTTCGGACTCGTCTTCGATGTCGGAGCCGACTCGGATATCGCCATCACCAACAACACTTTGGCATTCGGAACAGATGCAGGGACTGCAATCCTCTTCGATCGAATCCAGGGACCAAGCCGAGTCAACATCAGCAGCAACATCTTCACGATGCAGGATCTCAACCTCGGTGGCCCATTGGAACAGGGCGTGATTTTCAACAGTATCTTCGGAACCGTGACACTCCAAAGTACTGCAGGCAACACGTTCAACATCCAGGGCTTCCAGGGAACCGAAACGATCTTCCAGGCACCGCTGGGATCAACCACTGGTTCTATCACGATCAATGGTGTTAACTACCCATAATTTTCTCCTTGTCTCGAATTTCACTTCTCATCATCACGTCTCCGCATCGATCGACTCACCACCTCTTTATGCTGATCTGTCAGGACCAATCACCTCACCTCGGTCCTGATGGAAACGCGATCAATGCAGACGTTCTCGACGATCAAGGTTCGACCTCATGACAATTCCATCTCGCAGACGGGCAGGAATACTCAGCTGGCGAAAAGCAGCAGTAGTCACTGCTATGCTCATGTCGTCACAGGCTCCTGCCTGGTCCCAGGATGGCCCGGGCCCGGCCGGTCTCGGCATGCCCGCCTACCCATCAGCTCCGATGATGGAGGCACCGGGCGCAGCCGGACAACCCTACTGCCCTCCGTCTGGCGGAGGCTATGCGGGCTTCGATCCCTATGCAAGCCAGACAGGGTACACCCCTCCTCATAGCTATGAGCGCATTCCCGAGGATCCCTTCCACGATCCAGGCTACAACGACCCGGCACACGACTTCCTCAAGGATGTCGCAAGAAACAGCTGGTTTCGACTGGAGTACATTCAATGGTCATTAAGAAATCCCGGGCCAAGACTCCTCGGAGCCGATGTCTCAGGAGTCACTGACCCTGAAGATCCCTTCCTGGCAACAGAGCGTTCGTCAGGGGATATCTACGTCGGTAAAGTCGGCTCGCTCGCCGAGATCGACCTCGACAATGTCCCAGGGATCCGCGGTACACTCGGCATCGAGATGAACAACGGAACTCTTGAATGGGCCACCTGGTACCTCGCCAAAGACACGACCACACTCGACTTCGGTGAGTTCTATTCGACTCCGGGAGCCGTCGATCCAATTCTCGATGCCGTCGGCGTCGACCGCGCGATTTACATTCCTCTCCTCTTCCAGGGGCAGATTCCTGCTGGCAACGGTTCGGGCATCACCAGTTCTCCTGTCCTTGCCTACGACACCTCGCTCAAAGCACGGTTCGAAACAAGCATGTTCGGCACCGAAGCCAACTACGTCTGGAACTCCAGCCGACCAAACGCCTTCTGGAACTGGCGACCAACGGTCGGGGTCCGCTACGTCAATCTGACCGAAGAACTCGGCATCACCGGCGTCACTACCGTTCCCGACGTCCACACCACGACCATCGAAAGCAAGTCGATCAATAACCTGTTCGGCCCTCAGGCCGGACTGCGAGCCGAACTGCGTCACGAGTGGTTTACCGTCTCGGTCACTCCAACACTCGTTCTCGCCGCCAACGGACAAGCTAGCCGCGTCAAGACGAACGACCTGTTCGACTCAACCTCGGGCTTCGTCGATTCTAATGACCGCACGTACGAATTCTCTCCCATGTTCAATCTCGCCGTTCAAGGCAAGTTTCACATTCGAGAGCATATGTCCGTCTACGTCGGCTACGACTTCCTCTTCATCCACCGCGTCTCACGACCATTCGACAACATTGCTTACAACGACAACGGCACAGGAACAACGCCAGCCGTCGTCCTCGACCAGAGCTTCACCGACTTCATGCTCCAGGGCCTCAGCCTCGGGGGTGAATTCAGATTCTGATTTCCGATGCCAGTAGAGACGGTCGTCTTCCCACCCCCCCTTCGACCAACGCTATCGGCATTCAATAAAAAAGACGCCCCGGTTTTCACCAGGGCGTCTTTTTCTTTGCGCTATTCAGTTTGGCGGGTTGTCCGTCACGGGGTGGCTGGGGTCAGGCTTTCTAGCTGCCCCCAGTTCATACGCAGTTGGACAAACACCCTGGGGTCCGGAATCGATCCTGCCCCCAGCGACATCCTTGAGAGATTACTGATTGCAGGTCGAACAAGCAGGAGCAACGCCACAACCACCATCTGGACAGACAGTGACAGGCACCATCTTGCAGACTTCGTAAGCAACTTGCTTAGGCACACACTTGGCAACCATGCGGGTGCAGGTCTGGGTTTCTTCGCGTGGAACCATCTTGGCGACCTGATGAGTCACCGTGTATGGAACTTGCTTGGCGACGCAGTAGGGAACCGAACGAGTGCGGGTCTCGGTCACCATCTTGCAGGTCTGAATCGGAATCTGTTGAACCTTCTCTTCACAGACCATTTTGCAGACGCGAACAGGAATCTGCTGAGTGACAGTCTCGTTCACATAGTTGCAGACACGGTAAGGAATCTTCTGAGTCACTTGTTCCTGGACGACTTTGCAGACAGTCACAGGAATCTTCTGTACGACTCGTTCGGGAACATACTTGCAAACCTGAATCGGACAAACCTGACGCACCACCTGTGGCTGGTAGCTGGTACAAGCAACTTGCTCGGTCACAACATTCGGACACCACACGCGTTTGCAAACAGTCCGACCTGGGCACTGCACCATGCAGACCTTAGGACAACCGGTACAAGGATCGATAGATCGCTGTGGAACCACTGGCCCTGGCAGGTAAACCTGCTGTGTTCCCCAGTGACCACAGTCGCGAGTGACTGGACGATAAGTCGTCACAGGTCGCATGACGGTATAGCAGCGTTCCTGATTGATCGTCTCGGTCACAGGTCGCATGACGGTGTAACAGCGTTCCTGCTCAATCGTCTCAGAGACCGTACGCGGCACGCAGTAATTGACTTCGCGGACATGATCCGTCCAGACAGGTCGTTGAACGACATGGGAACATTCGCGCGTCGTCGTTTCCCAGACAGGACGTTGAACCGTGTAACGCTGTTCCTGATAAGCGGTTTCGTAAACAGGTTTGCAGACCTGATACGTTTCTTCGCGAGAAGCAGTCTCGTAAACAGTCTTCATACACGTCTGTTCGACGTTCTCACACACGCGGTCATAAACCGTGCGGCAGGTCGTGTACTGCTGTGGTTCGTAGACGGTTTCGTAGACAGTGCGATAACAGGTTTCACGCTCAACTTTACAGGTCGTGTAACACGACGACGGAGCGCACGCAGTGGTCGGGCAGCATTGATAGCTGGCACCGCCACAGTATCCAGCCTGGGCCGACTGCGCAGTCAGTCCAGAGGCCAGAAGGGCCAGTGCAAACATCAAACGGGACATAACATTCTCCTCAGTTGTACTAATGTGTCTTCGTGGGTCATCAGGGTTGTGTCAGTGACAACTCAAGGGGGGAGTTTGACGAGAAGCCGATCTGCATCCTGATCGTGCCGTCTGCCGCGCGAGTCCGTCCATTCGCGCCCCGTCGGGCGTTCATTATGAAAACGCGTTTGAGGGCATGCAAATTTTGAACGCTCGAAACTTGAGTCGAATCCTGAAAAATGATCTGACGGGTTGCAAAAAAGCATACATTGTCCGCAAACTCCGCCATCGACCAGATAGTCCAGGCAAGCTGGATTAACCGTGACGTTTACGCAACATCCGCGTAAAGACGATACAACCGTTAAAATGCCGACTTACACCCTAAGATAACAAGACATAAATGGGGGAATGCTTGACATCTCGCTCATCAAAACTTCAAAGGTCGACAACACAAAGCCCGACTTCATCCAATTGTCGAGTCAGTTTGGGTGGACTTCATTGTCACGTGTCTTTCCGGTCTTCTCTTCCTCCAATGACTGCATGATCTTCACTTTTGACTTATCGAGACCGTTTCTCTCAGCAGGAGCCTCTGATTTCGATCCGTTCAATTCTTCATACTGTTGACGCAGCCGCAACTGCTCTTCAACTCGCTTCACCTCAGGATGATCCGGCCCGAAATCTTCTCGCAGTTCAAGCAGCTTCTTTCTCAATTTCTCATTCGGCTTTTCCTTGAACAGAATCGCACTCAAATCCGTGCGGATGTGCTGCGAGACGGCGTCAAAGCTCCCAAGTGATTTCTCATACGTGATGTACTTCAGTGTCTGGCGATAATGATCCAGAACCTGCTGATCACGCGGATCACCTGAGGGTGTTTCGTTGAGCTGTTTAGCTTGATAGTCGACAGTTCTCGTCAGTAGATCAATAAACGAGTCATAGGCTCGATTCCGAATTTGCGTTAACCGATCAGCGGCAACATCGGAATCAACTCGTAACTTCTCTTCAATCGATTTGAGATTGTGTTCCAGTAGGTTGAGAGAAAGAGAAATCGCATCTTCAATCTGTGTTACAAACCGAGGCTGATCCTTCGAGATCTGCAACTGTAATAATACAGAGCGATTCTTGATGTACTCCTCTGCCTGGTCTTCGTATGACTGCAAGAGATCAATTACAGAATCTCCAGATGCCGTAACCTGAGATACATTATTTTCATTCGAAGAAGATTCAGCCTGAGCTGGAACGAAAGAAACTTCCTTTAACACCTCGCGCTCCTTCAAAACTTCCATATACTCAATTCGAGCGTCCAGGCGATTCAGCTTCGCCTGCTCAACATCACTTGACGTGATCCCGCGACGATACAGCTCTTCTTGAGATTTCAACTGCTTTTCCGTTATCGCTACATTCAGTTTTGCACGCTCAAGTTTTAGATCGAGATAAAGTTGGAATGAGTATTGATCTGGCAGTTGTTGGGTTTCATCTTCCACTGCAGGTTGCATTGAAACACTGTTGCCAGGATTCGATGGGAACAACGAGTTATCAGACTTCGACAACTCTTCTTCTGATTGGGTTTCGCTCGGTACACTGCGTTCGACAGGTACGTCATGGGGCGCATGAGTGTTTTGTATGACCGGCGTCGCTGCGGTCATTTTGACGATCGATGTCACGTTTTCTTCAGAAACGACCTCGTCATCGACTGCTGTTTCCACATTCACTGCCGCCACCCGCCCCTCCGCCTGCCCCCGATTCCCAATCCCCATTGTCGTCAGCAACAACAACGTCGTCACCGCCAGCGTTCCATAGAAAGTGGTCGAAGACATCACCGGTGCTCCTGTGGGAAGAATCGTGATCGGGTCAATCGGCAGCGTGAACGTCGCACCTGAGAGTTCGCCAGTCTGGCAGGTCATCAAGGTTTGATCGATCAGCTGTTCGGGAAGAACAACCGCAGCTTCGCTCGAAGGGGTCATCAGGCTGAAGGTCGTGAAAGCCGTCGTGAACGTGACGCCCTGTTTGAGTAGCCGAGCCCGCAGCAGATTTCGGCCTCTCGCCAGACGTGATTTGATGGTCTGCTCGGTCGTGTTCATCAACTCCGCGGCTGTTTGTCGCGAATGCCCTTCCAGGTACACAAGAACCAGCGACTCCCGCAAATGCTCCGGCAGCAGATGGAGTTCCTTGTTCAATGTCAGAATCAATTCCTGATGCTCGAGCACTTCGCGATCAGGATACGGCGGTGCTTCGACATGAACCGGAATCGGTGCATGGGCCCGTTGACGCGACATCATCAGACACGTCCTCACTGTCACACCATAAATCCACATCGCCAGCGACTCTCGTTGACGAATCTTCTGAGCCTGTTGCGACAACATCAAAAACACCGTCTGAAAAGCATCCGCCCGATCATGCGGCGACGTCAGCAGCTTATGCGTCAGCGAATGCACCAGACGTCCATGTCGACGAATAATCGTCTCCAGCGACTTCGCATCCTGACGCTCGACCCACAGCGTTATCAGCTCGCGGTCCGTCGCTGGCGGGATCGAAAAAGTGGTTGTCGATGCGTCCAAACTCTCGGCCAAATCAGTCATACGTCACTCCTGAACTAATAGTGACGTAAACCGCTCGCACGGACCACGCCTTTCCTCCCTCCCGTCCGTTTTTCCCACAATTCGCAACACATCCTTCCTGCGCCCGTCATGGTTTCAGAAACTCTTCGGAAAACTTCTGAAAATTTGTGGTCCGTCCCGCTCAAAGCAGTCACCATACTTACAGGAGACTATGATGAACCTGTTTTCGACCACCTTAAAACGCCCTGCCAGACACACCAGCCTGGACGAGGAATCGGCTGCGGAAGTTCTTCTCTCGAAAGACGTTCCGACCATTCCTCCTCCCACCGACCGCGAACTGTTGACGCTCTGGCTGGAACACAAAGACACCTCCGCGCTGGAAGCCATTATCAGACGCCACGGACCACTCGTCCGTTCGCTGTCATCGCGTCTGTTGCGTTCGCATCACGAACAAGCCGACGCCTTCCAGACCGTCTTTCTGGTTGTCTCTCAAAACGCGTCCCGCATTCGCCATCGCGAATCACTCGCCAGTTGGATCTACGGCGTCACAGTGAGGACCTGCCTCATGTTTTCCCGCCAACGCATCTATGATCCGATCCCCGAGGAAACCGAAGCCCCCTCGTTCCCGCGCCAGGAAGTCCTCGAACACCAGGAACTCGTCCTCACCCTCAACAAAGAACTCGACCTGCTTCCCTCCCACCTGCGCGAATCACTGGTCCTCGTCTACCTCGAAGGCTATTCCCGACAAGCCGCTGCCGACTTGACGAACACCACCGAACAAACCATCAAGTCCCGCTTAGCCCGCGGCCGAAACTTGCTCCGCACCCGCCTGCTGAAACGAGGCGTCACCTTCAGCACCGCCTTCACTCTCTTCAGCGTCACAACCACAGCCGACGCAGACCCCCTGACCATCCCCGACCTGCTCCTCAACAAAACCCTCGACACCTGCCAAACCGGCCAACTCCCGTTAACCTTCCCCTCAGTCCCCCTCGACCCCATTGCCATCGTCCCAACCGGAGTCCCGCTCATGTCCTCAACCACTTTCTACGGCACCCTCGCCGTCGCCACTTTGCTGCTGCTCACGACCCTGGGAATGGGAAACCGCGGGAAGGCGGATGGCCAGCAAGCAGTCACTTCAGCGATCGATACCTCGATCAATGAATCAATTCCCGAGATCGTCGAAATCATCCCTAGCGTGGCCCTCGAACAGCAGTCCGCAACAACGACTCCAGCACCAGCAACTCCTGCAGCCGAGCCCGTCCAACAGACTTCTTTGACGGAGAAACAGACCCACGATAATCCTCCTTCTTCGTCTCCTGTCAACACCATGGAGTTATCGCTCCTGGATCGCGAAATCGAGCTCTTCAAAGCGGCTGAGAAAGGGTACCGCGACACGATTAAGAAATTTGAATCGATGTCGATGGATCAGCTCATTGAGTTCTACAAAGACAAGGGGGTAGAGCCAGAGCAAGGACGCAAATCCTATCTCGATTTCTCGAATCACCGATTAGCACTCTGTACTGATCATCTCGCAGACCTGGAAGACCGCCGTCAAAAATTAATCGACGCTTCAAAGAACTATTCTGCTGTCGCAATTGATCTTATTGCCGAGGAAGCAAAACTGCGCCTGCAACTCGATGCGGCGTTGGCCGAATATGAACAACTATTAGACCGTCGCTTGCGGATCGTTGGATACCACGTTCTAAAGAAGGACATTCTTGGAAATCTTCCTGGCGAACATCTTGTCCCGCACATTGACGAGAAAACGGCCGAACTGAAAATCGAGATGCCTGAGTTGCAGGCCAAAATCATCGACTTGACCCAACGACACGCCCAAGTCAAAGCCAAACTCAACGCCCCCGTAGGGTCCGCTGTGCGGACCGTCGGACCACCCACGACTCCCATTGCTCCGCCCGCCGTCGCCGACGTCGATCTCTCCCCCAATCCCATCAATCTCCAACCCGCTCCCAACTTGCCACCCCTCAAGCAACACGAACAGTCTCTCCTCGACCTGAAAGTCGAACGAGCTGAACTCAACGAGAAGTACGCTCGTGAACTCGCCGAATCCGAAGTCACCCTTGAGGAACGCAATGTCGTTCAACTCAAGTTCCTCGATGCCAAGATCGCGCTGCAGGAAGCATTGCTGGAGCGTGAACGGTTTGGGGTGGAGCAGGTAGCGGAGTTACCGTTGAAGAGCGGGATTCAAAGTGAGTTGAGCGAGACTGGAGAAGATCAAACCAAGGAGTCACTCTCTCACACCGATACCCTGATCATGGATCTGCGTCGCGTTCAAGAGAACTATAAACATCTTGCAAAAGAGGAAGCACACAAACCGTATCCTGATAATGCTAATGCTGGCACCTTTAAAGGGATGGCAGAAATCTACGAAAAGAAGATCCAAAAGCTGATCACAGAACAAATTCATAAAGACGATTTGCCTTTAGCAGAGCTAGAACCTTGTCGGATAAGTTTTGCGTCGACGTTTCGTGGTTGCCGTATGAACTATCTTGATGCAAATGGATTGAAACGTAGCATCATTTTTGATCAGGGAGGCTCGTACACACCACTTCGACTGGGAGTTGGTCGTCATCAAATCGAGCTGATTTTTGATGAGCAACAGTTTTGGCCTTCCGAGCCTCAACGGTTTCCTGGAACTTTGGAGTTATTTGATTTAGGTACAGAGGACTCGAAATATCGATACTGCGTATTCGATGCTGAACTTACGAAGAAGCTAATTGAGGGCGAGATCGCAACTGCCACGATGTTTTTCTGGGTGTCTCAAGATTCTCAGAATACTGAAAACAAATTTAACGTCAGCGTCTGCGAAGCGTTGTCTCCAGGGCAGTCCGAAGAAGATGTTCTGAAGGAAATCGAGTCACAAAATGGCAAACTCCTTGCCGTTCTGCGTCTCAATGAGCGCTTGAACAAACTCAACCCACCTCGTGATTTTGGGAATAAGGAATTGCAGAGTGAGCAGGCAGAGAACTCGACACCGGCGCCTGCACCAAAGACTCCAGAAACGCCGTCCTCAACAGACAAATCCGTTTCAGAAACCCCTCCAGTCGATCTAGCCAAACAAGCAGAATTTGCCCAGCTCAAGACTCGTTATCGCCATCTCATCGAAGAATACCGTCAGCATCGGCTTGAACTGATAGAGGTTCAGCGCAACCAATTCTTTCCGAATGCAATGCCGACACGCGAAGACGATCAAGCGGAGCAAAAGGCGAAGATTGTTTCTTATCTGGAAAACGAGCTGCGAAAAATTGAAAGCTATTATCATGAGCAAACGTCGGGTGAACTATCAGAACTTCGGCAGAAAGTGCTGGAGCAAATCAAGGTTCAGATCATTTCTGACATCAGCAAATTGGAATCTTACGTTGTCAAATTAGAGATTGAAACGATCAAAGGCCCTGTCGAAGGTCATCAAGTCGAACACTTTCAGAAAGCGATTGAGTTCTCACAACAACAGCTCGCAAAGATTCAAGAAGAACTCAAAGCAAGTTCGTTTACTGCTGCACATGCAAACGGTACAGCTACTTCGCCTCCAAGCGAGTCATTAGGGAAGGCCGATGAAAGACCAGCAGATCAACAGACACAGCCACTGGCAACGTCAGTTGAGAAACCGCTTGCTGAAGACGAATTGAATATTCTGATCGACTTTCCCGTTCCAGCCGACATCGAAATTCGACGGAGTGATCGGGTTGCAGGTAGCCCCGATAATCCGTTTAAGACGGAGTCTGGAAAGCCGGTCCCGCTTAAGCCCGGAGTCTATGATGTGGAAATCTATGTTAAAAAATTCGATCCCAAACTTCACTATTACATGGAGTTGTCGTTAACGCCCGATCTTATTTTCACCAAGTCGATCGCCAGGATAGATTCACTTCCCATCATTGTTTCCGAGAAAGATCTGATCGCTCTACACAATAGCCTGGGATCCATCACACGCGGTTATGCGATCTCCACTTCCTCGATGAGACCTGATTCGGGATATACGGTCGACTATGTGGGAGTCGATTCTGCAGGGAAATTAAACATCGACGCATCCAGGATTGGCCTTGCTTACACCAGGTTGTCGCGTCTAACGAGTGGCAAGTCTCCCGAGACACCAGCAACCGAGTCAACTAAGCCCACTGAACCGCAGCCGGAGAATCCGTCGTCCTCAGTGACTCCCCCCATTACCACTCCCAAAACCCTCGGCGTCAAATTCTCCAACGATTTCAACGCCAAACTCACTTTCGACAAACTCACGCTTCCCGAACCCAATACGGGAGTACCTCAGCCCATTCCAGCGGGCGTTCATCCGGTCACGCTCACTTACAAATCATCCGACAACAATCAGACCTTCTCCCAGCCACTGATTCTGGAAGTTCTGCCGGAAATTAACGAACTCGATATGGGCGAACTTTCAGGCGACTTTCAATTAACTCTTGATAACCTCGCGCTGATGCAAAAGGGACTCTTCGGCCAGGCCCTCGTTGCCTACGACAGACCCAACAACCGCATCACCGCCAGCGGCCGCGTTGGATCAGGAGCATTGGTTTCCCAGATTAATACGATCGTTGATCTGGAAACCATTCGCGCGGGAGCCAAAGACTTTAATTCCAATCTGCGAACTTTCGGCCGGGACCCTCAACAACGCGGTCACATCGTCGCGATTCTTTATTCGCCCGACTACGACAAGAACGTCAAGTTCCGGCATGAATACTACTCACCGGGGCGTATAGGGGGGCGAGGGGGATTTTCCGGTCGGACGAATTTGACGCTTCTGACTCCTGACGGCATCCCTGAGGTTGGGAGCGACGTCGAATTGTTCTATGTGAATGCCGATGCGTCGTCTATCGACGAACTTCGGATCGTCGCCGCTGGTCAGAAGAATGCGCCCGTTACGCAACAGTTTAATATCGGCGAAATCACCGCCAATGAAATCTATCTTTCACAGAGCGATCGGAACATTGAATCGCTACAGCCAAATCCGAACACTTCGCCGCTACATCCTCTCTCGCGGTCGTTCTTTTTCCAACAGGCACGCGACCAAGATCTCATCCTCGTCCCCAAAGACAAATACACCCCGGACACCCTCAGCACAGAAATCTGGAACAAACTCCACCCACCAGCCAAAGATTAGCGCAACTCTTTCCCACAATACTGACACGTTGTCCTTTCCGACGACGTCTCCTTCCCGCAATGCCAGCAGTTCAGCCTCGCTTGTTTCTGGCTCAGGTCAGTCACCATTTCCATCGTCTGTGAACCCAGCCACAGATACAGCGGCACGCCGATCACCAGCAGGCCGACAAAGCTGCCGCCGATCACCGCGATCCAGTACAAGAAGCTCCATGCTCCCAACATCATTCACCTGCGTCATTCATCTCGGAAGATACTTCACGCGTCTATTATATGCACGACAGGGGAGTCAAAACACAACCCTTTCCCCATTCCTTCTCCGCGACACACCCGAATTGCACGTGAATTTCCGGCCCAAACAAATTCCTTACCCAACAGCGCTACTTCCTCTTCTCAGCCCGCTTCACGCCGGATAAAGTGAGCGGCTATGACCACCTCGACCGTCCCCACCACGCCCACGCTTGCGCCCCCCATTGTCCAGCCAAGAGTTCTCTTCGGCATGGTTTGCGGGTTGCTCGCGGCCCTCTGCTACGGCAGTTCCAACGTCTGCCAGCGCTTCATCGCCGCAGAGCGGGCCGACGTCAGCTGGGCGATCTTCGTCTGTATGTTCAAGCTGCTGCCTCTCCTGATGATGGGTATCGCCGGCATGCTCTGGGCAAAATCCCAGGGACGCCCGATCAAGACCACCCGCCGCATCATGATCACCATGTTCTTCGCCGGACTCGTCATGCAATGGCCCGGCAACATCCTCATCCAGCTCGGCATGAGCTACTGCGGACTCGCCGTTTCCGTGCCGTTGTGCTTTGCCTTCATCCTGATCTCGGGCTCTCTGTTCGGAAAATGGATCCTCGGCGAAGGCATTTCAAAACGCTCGATCCTCTCTCAAGGCGTCCTCGTCATCGCAACCGGCCTGCTCGCCATCGGCGCTCCTCAAGCCGTCGACTCCGTCGCGGGCACCACCTCAACAGCCAGCATCGCGTTTGGCATCACCGTCACGATCATCTCCGGCATCGCCTTCGGCTACGTCGCAGTCCCCATGCGTGAAGCCGTCAAAGACAACGGCTCTGTCTCTGCTTCCATGGCCATGATGGCCGCGGCGGGGGTACTGAGCTGCGGCGTTGTCAGCTGTTTCACCATGACACCACAAGCCCTCTCCGATATCAACATGACCTCCTGGTCAGCCATCATCGGGCAAGGCGTTCTGACCGGCGTCGCCTACATCTTCATCAGCCTCGCTTTCGCCAACCTCAGCGTCATACAGGCCAACATCGTTAACGCCTCCCAGATCGCCCTCGCAGCCCTCGGCGGTGTCCTCGTCTTCCACGAACCCGCCACAATCTGGCTGCAACTCGGCACAGTCCTCAACATCCTCGGCTTAGTCAGCATGGACCACAAAGCCCCCGAAGAAGCCACCCCCGCAGAACTCAACGCCGTCGAAGCCATCGAAGCCTGGCCTAACCACCCCGAATCAGCCCTAGTCCACCAGACCGCCGAGGTGGCTTAGACGTCCATGCAAATCCCCGTCTGGCGTGAAACGCTCCCCGAAATCGATAGCACCAACACGTACTGCCTGACCGCTCTTCGAAACAAGCATCCCGTCAATCTCCCCTGGCTGGTCGTTGGCGAGAAGCAAACCGCCGGTCGTGGACGCGGCGAAAATCGCTGGTTCGCAGGCAATGGGGCGCTGACGTTTTCACTTGTCATCAGCCCCGCCGACTTCGACCTCAAGTCAGACACTCTGGGCCTACTCTCCCTCTCAACCGGTGTCGCCATTTGCGAAGCCCTCGAAAGCTTCTACGGACAACTCTCTCTCAAAGTGAAGTGGCCCAACGACGTCTACCTCAACGCGAAGAAGCTCGCTGGCATCCTCATCGAATCGGCCCACGGCCCCGAAGGCCCTCTCGTCATCGGCGTCGGCATCAACACTCACAACTCCCTATTGAACGCCCCTGTCGACGTCCAGCAACGCGCCATCAGCCTCGGGGACGTCCTCACAGATCTCGACTCGAACGACACTCTCGTCGACACCATCACCCAACGCATGCTGCAAAGCTATTTAGCACTCGGCCAGTCACCTGCCGAGACGTCGGAATCTCTCCGAGACCGCTTCCAGTCACGTTCCTACCTCGACCGACTCGACGTCACCATCACCACCGGAGAAACGATTCACCAGGGCATTTGCATCGGCATCGACACACGCGGCGGCCTCATCCTCCAAACCCCCGCCGGCACGAAAACCCATTACGCCGGCACCGTCCGCCTTAGAAGCGAATAGTCTCAACAGAGCCGCGACCGACAGAGAGCGCACCTATTCGCAACGACGCAACCTTTATCGCACCACACTGAACTCATTCGAATTCACATACGCCCAGGCAATATCCTCCAGCGTCTGCTGATACATCGCCAACTGCTTCTCAGCAGTTCCCGTCGCCTGATGACGCGTTGCCAGCAAGGCCCGACGAAACGCCGTCAGTTCTTTCTCCGTCGGCTCCCGTGACAACGTCTTCTGGCAGATCGATCGCACGAGCCCCTGCTCCTGCTCCGACGTCAGACGAGCCGGGTTAATGTCTCTCATCACGCTGACCGCGATCGCCTTCACGGTCTCCTGGCTCATCTCTCCGTTAATCAGTTCGAGAGCCTGAGGGACCGTTCCATCAAGGAGATTCACTTCATCATTCTCATCCGTCTGCGAAGCAATCGAGAACTGACGAATCCATTCATCGCGCCCCTTGAGATAACGATCCCAATCCTGTCGGTTCTGAGGGTACTCATCGCTCATCAGGGAAAACGAATCATATACCTGCTCCGGCGACATCGGCTTCAGATACATCTTCGAAAAGACAGGCACACCAGCCGCAAGATCGGCTTCGGGAGTCCCGGTCGTCTCGCTTGAAAGTCGATACAGATCGCTCAGACAGATCCATGTCATCAGACGCTTCGTGTCAAAGTCCGACGCAGCAAACTGCTGCGACAGGAACTGGAACAGTTCCGGATAAACAGCAGGATTGTGGCTTCCCAGATCATCGACCGGGTTCGTAAATCCATAGGTAAAGAAGTACGACCAGATGCGATTGACATACGCAGCCGCCAGTTCGTTCTTCCCCTGATTCTGCAAAATGCGAGCCAGTTCTTCGCGACGATTAACGTCGTCACCTTCCCCAATCGTCACCCCCGCGTACGAAGGAAATGCCACATGCATCACATCGTTGCGCGATTCATAGAACGTCGGCCCGCCTTGCTTCAGATTGACGAGTCGCACGCCGCCGTTGGGGCTGCTCGTCATCGTACTCATCTTGTTCTGCAGCTCTTCGCCACCCGTGACCGCCTGGATCTTCGTCTGTTTGAAGAAGCTGTTGAGCTGCCAGAAGTCGGTCTGACGAGAATCATTGAACGGGTGATTGTGACACTGCACGCACTGCATCTGCTTGCACAGGAATAAGCGAGCCGTCACCGCCGTTGCAGGGACCGCCTGATTATTGAGGTGAGCAACCAGATAATTCGCGGGCCCGTTCTCCGCAGGATTCCCCTCAGCAGAAATCAGGTCCGCAACTACTTCATCCCAGTAAGGCTTCTCATGAAAACGATTCGCCAGATATGACCGCAGTTGATTGGAATGCACGAGCGCGTTAGGACGTCTTCCCACCAGCAGCGTCGTCCAGTAGTCAGCAAAGTGAAGAGCATACGCTTCCGAAGCCAGTAACTTCTTGACGAACCGAGCCCGTTTGCCATCACCCTCAGCAGACTGAAAGCCATTCATTTCCTTGACACTGGGAATGCGTCCCCACAGGTCCATGGTCACCCGTCGCAGCCAGACATCATCACTGGCAAACTCAGCCGGTTTGACGGCCTGCTCGGTCCACTCATCATGCAGCAACTGATTGATCTTCGCGATGACGGCTTCGTCGTTAAGTGGTTTGCCATCATCAACGACAGCAACCGCATTCTGCGTCGAAGGGGTTACCATTGGCTCCAGGAACGAAGGCGGCAACCCAGGCTCTTCCTTCATCAACGGCTTGCGACCATCGGACTCAACGATCGAGTTGGCATCAGGCCCACGCATCGGTGGAGCGGTTACCGGCGTCGATACATCAGGACGAGCAACCGTCGGCTTCTGATTATCAACGACCAGCGGCGCGTCGATCTTAGGATTAGCCGCAGGCGTTTTCTCAATAACAGACGTTACCTCAGCAGACGTCTGAGGCTTGGCAACATTCTCCACGATGGTCGGTCCAGACTCGTTCTTCGGAGTCCAGAACACGAACACCCCAAACATCAATGCCAGCGACACCACCGCCCAACTGGCGGGCTTCGCCATCGCGCGACGGACGACTTTAAGTACCCGGCGTCGGCCGATCGCGGGACGACTCTGCGTCCGCTCACCGAGACGCCCTTCATCCCACAGCAACTCGCCATGCACCTGCAGATAGTCGAGGTAATACTGTGTGTAGCCAGGATGACTCATCACCAGTGCTTCGAGACGCCGCGTTTCTTCCACCGTCAATGACTGATCGCAAAGCTTGCCCAGCAACGCGGACAGCTCGTCGATAATCTCAGGCTTGATGGTGTTACTTCGGGAAGTCATGAACGACAAATCGTTGTTTTAATAAGGCTGTTTTAATGAGGGTAGTCAAGTTGTATGCGGATGTTGCTCAAGGCTCATCTCGCGACGAATACATTCCAGAAGCGTCTTGCGAATCCGCCCGATCGATTGGTAAATCGAGTTGGCAGGACGATGCAGACGCTCCGAAAGGTCTTGCGTGCTCACATCCGGATTGTACCGGTTCTCAATGATCTCGCGATCCTTAGGACGCAGTTTATTCAGACAGTTTCTCAACGCCCGTTGCTTGAGTTCAGACAGCCCATCATCCTGAGCCAACGTCGCGGAGACGATGTGCTGTAGGAATTCATCACTGTAGATCAGCTTGCTGCGTTGTTTACGTTGTCGAAACTTCAGGATCTCATAATGAGCAATCTGACAGACCCAGGCATAAAAATTCGTGCCGCGCTGAAATTGTTCCAGCTTGGTCAGGATGACGACATTCGTCTCCTGCAGAATTTCTTCAGCCTGATCGGGATTGCCCGTCGCATGCAGGATGAACACGTACAATCGACGTTGCGTCTTCGTGAAAAGACTGATCAATTCGGAATCCGCGTGAATCTGAATTTTCTTCAGCTCCCCGTCAGTTCCCGAATTGATTTCGTCAGGCTGCCCGCCTGTCAGATGGTCGTGTTCTCCAGAAGACATGCCAGAGCGCTGCTTTATGAATCAAAAGGGCTTCGGTCAGAAACTACGACAGCAGATCCGCAATCGGAGTACCGCCGTTGGCGATCTTCATCGGACGACCACGCTTGGACGTGTGAACCGTGCTCAGCGGAATGCCCATGGCTTGCGCGACTGTCGCCCACAGGTCGCCCGGCAGGTAGCTTTGGCTTTCGATACCAACGCCATCCTTATCGGTTGCCCCGACAGCACGCCCCCCCTTGAGACCACCGCCACCAATTGCCAGTGACCAGCTCGACGCCCAGTGATCCCGCCCGACATCCTGGTTGATGCGAGGTGTCCGGCCGAATTCACCCATGACCAGAACAACAACATTGTTGAGCATGCCGCGGGCCGTTAGGTCGTTCATCAGAGCAGCAACCGCCTGATCGAGAGGCGGCAGCTTGTTGTTCTTGAGGGCGTTAAAGACACCGTTGTGAAGATCCCAGCCGCCATCATTGACTTCGATGAATGGCACACCTGTCTCGACCAGACGACGAGCCATCAGCAGACCGCGTCCCAGGTTGTTATTGCCATAGGCTTCGCGTGTCTTGGCGTCTTCCTGTTCGGTCTTGAAGGCCGCCATCTGTTGAGACGTCAGCAGGTTCTTGGCCTGGACGTAAATGTCTTTGTGAGCCTGTGGCAGCTCACCCCGATTCGAGCGAATGAAGTTGTCTTCGATCACACCGAGCATCGACAGACGCTGACCAAGACGATCAGCCGTCATGTTGCGCATCTCAGCGTTGCGAATGTTTCCATTTCCATCGACAACGAACGGAGCATGCGACATCCCCAGGAAGCCCGCACTCCCGCCACCGCCACCAATGGAGATGAACGATGGAATTTCCAGATAGCTGCGTTTGGGCCCCAGTTCGTAGCTGACCACCGAACCGAAGTCTGGGTGCTCAACAGTCGGGTTCGGAACATACGCCGTATGCATGTAATAACGACCGCGAGCGTGATCCGCTTCGCGAGTACTCATCGAACGGACGACACTCATGCGATCCATCACACCGGCCAACTTCGGCAGCTGATCCGAAATCTGGAAGTCCCCCTTGGTCGCAATCGGCTTGAACTCGCCGCCGTTCTTGGATTCTGGTTTCAGATCCCACATATCGATCGTCGGGGCACCGCCACCCAGCCAGACCATAATACAGGCCTTCTCAGCCTTTTTGACCTGCTGCACGTTGGCACTCAGGTGCTCCAGAAAGCCGAGCGTCGGAACCGTCAGAGCAGCCCCCGCAGCCACGTGCTGCATGAAGTGACGTCGATCAAGAAGTGGATTGAACATGACGGGAATTTCCTTAGAAGAAGTGATAGTTCCGAGTGTCTTCGTAGGGTCCGCTGTGCGGACCAAAAGTGAACGTTTTATTCGAGTAAAGGCCGACGAGATTCAGCGCTGGTTCAACGGTCCGCTCTGCGGACCCGACAGGATTAGTAAATCAACTGAAACTCGTTGCTGTTGAGCAACGCCCAGTAGAGATCTTCGTACGCTTCACGGATCGTGGCTTTGCGGTTCAAAACCGGACGGAGTTGATTCAATTCCGCTCGTGTCGGAGACCGGCTGAGAACTGTCTGATACAGCTCTTGCACGACGTCGTTTGGATCCTTCGCAGCCGCAATGACCTGCTGCAGACGAGTCGCCTGATTCTCCGCGAGAGCACGGTTAATCAGTTCGCCGTTCATCATCATCAGGGCTTGTGGGATCGTTCCGTTGAAGTTGGTCGATTCGTCATTCTCATCGGTCCCGAAGGTCGTGATGAATTGCTGTAACCAGCGCTGACGATCCGCTTGAGCCTGTTCCAGGTTAAGTTCACCAGCCTGAGCAGGCAGCGTCGCGACGAGCATGGAGTCATAAACCTGTTCTGCCGTCATCGCCTTGACATACATCCGACTGAACAACGGCGACTCTCCCGCAGCGGGGTTATCGATCTCGTTGGAATTGCTGAACTTACTTTCCAGCTGATACGACTCACAGCTGACAATCCACGCCATCAACTGCTTGACGTTGTAATTCGACTCCGCAAACTTCGCTGTCAGGAATTCCAGCAGCTCAGGATTCGATGGTGGGTTGTGAGGTCCGATGTCATCGACAGGTCGAGTGAATCCATAGCCGAAGAAATGAGCCCACATTCGATTGACGAAGGCCCGGGCAACGTGACGTTCTTCATCCGCTCTCAGCAGTTCACCAAACACCATGCGTCGGTTGACCTTCTCATCAGGCCCAATCTGCTTGCCGAAGTAGTTCGGATAAGCGACCTGCATGACACCGTTGCGTTTTTCAAAGTAGACCGGACCATTGAACTGCCCGTTGAGCAGTTCCGAGTAGTCGTCCACTTGACGTCCCGAATTGGGATCAAGTTTGCGGTGATCAACACGACGAGCTTCTTTCAGGAAGCTGTTAAATTCCCAGAACTGCGAGTGTTGCCACTCATTGAACGGGTGGTTATGACACTGAGTACATTGCACCTGAATCCCCAGGAACAGACGAGTCGTCTTGGCAGTTGCCTGAACGCCTCCATCACGATCCTGCATCTGGCTCAGCAGATAATTGACCGCACCATTCTCATCAAAACGACCTTCCGCCGTCACGAGATCAAACACCATCTCGTTCCAGGGCTTGTTCTTGGCCAGCGATTCACGCAGATACTTCTGCATTCCCTCACGACTCGTCCGGTCGGGGGTTCCCTGACCGATCATCAGGTTGGTCCAGACAGTCGTCCAGTTTTTCACATAGTCAGGATGATCCAGCAGACGCAGGATCGCATGCTGGCGTTTGGCTTTGTCTTTATCGGCGTTAAACGCAGCGACTTCTTTGGAGGTCGGGATGTGCCCGTGCACATCAAGTGTGACCCGACGCAGCCACTCACCATCGGCAGCCCGAGCAGACGGCTTGACGTCATTGTCTTCCCACCCCTGCTTGATCATGCGGTTGATTTCCGCCACGATCTGCTCATCTTCGCCACTCATGCGAACCGACTGGGCAGACAGCGATGGCACAGCCATCAAGCTGACACACATGACAAACGTGATTCGAAGGGCGATAGCTCGCATGGTTGAGGTCTTCCCAGACAGACACAGATGGGACCGGAACATCAGATGTGATCGCTCAGAACACTCTGGCAAAAGTTCTCAGACGAAATAGAACCGCCGGAACGCCACAAGTCGTTGTGATTGATTATTTTGCCCACAGTTATACCTGCAAAGCGACCCCGACGTTCGAGAGGATTTCACCGAAAAAATTTCGAAACACCACAATATTCTTCGCAGCCGTGTCGAACCGGTCCAGACGTCCCCCGTTTCGCCCGCCCGCACGTCGTGAAAAATCCCCCCCACCCTTGCAGTGCTTAACATTTCTCGAAACAATACGTCCCGCTGACCAGCTCACCGACACATTTCACAAGTGAAGCCAAATCCATGAACTTCCACGACTTAACGCGACAGTTGCAAAAAGACAACGGCTCAAAAATCGTCCTTCTCGTCGCCGACGGCCTCGGCGGCCTGCCACTCACTCCCGGCGGCAAAACCGAACTCGAAACCGCCAAGACCCCGAACCTCGACGCCCTCGCCAAAGCCGGCGTCCTCGGTCTCTCGACTCCCGTCATCCCCGGAATCACCCCGGGTTCAGGCCCCGGCCACCTCGGACTGTTCGGCTACGATCCTCTCGAATACAACATCGGCCGCGGCGTTCTCGAAGCCCTCGGCATCGATTTCGAACTCGGCGATAAAGACGTCGCGATCCGCGGCAACTTCTGCTCCCTCGACGACAAAGGGGACATTTCGGACCGTCGTGCAGGTCGCATTTCGTCCGACATCGCTGCCAAGCTGTGTGAGAAACTCGACAAAATCACCATCCCCGGCGTCGAAGTCTTCGTCCGACACGTCAAAGAATACCGCCTCGTCATCGTCTTCCGTGGCGATGGACTCGAAGGGGATGTCGCCGATACAGACCCCCAGAAGACCGGCGTTCCTCCCCTCGAACCACATGCCCGTTCTGCTGGTTCAAAGAAAACCGCCGAAGTCGCGACCGCGTTCCTCAAACAGGCCCGCGAAGTCCTCAAAGGTGATTTTCCCGCCAACTTCCTGACCCTCCGCGGCATCGACTGCAAGCCGGTCATCCCGACCTTCAAGGAAGTCTATGGCGTCCGCCCGGCTGCCATCGCTGTCTATCCGATGTATCGCGGCCTGGCCCGTCTGGTCAGCATGGACATCCTCGACGCCGGCCAGACTCTCGATGATCAGTGTGAACGCCTGAAATCATCGTGGAATGATTACGACTTCTTCTTCATGCACTTCAAATACACCGACTCCACCGGCGAAGACGGCAACTTCGACGCTAAGGTCAAACGCATCGAAGAACTCGACGCCGCGATCCCGAAAATCACCGCCCTCAAGCCAGACGTCCTCATCGTCACAGGTGACCACAGCACCCCCGCCAAGATGAAGTCACACAGCTTCCACCCCGTCCCAGTCCTGCTCTCGTCCGACATGGTCCGCACCGACGCCTGCGAATCCTTCGGCGAAGCCAGTTGCCTCTCCGGCGGCCTCGGCCAGTTCCAGGCCAAATACCTGATGAGCTTCGCCTTAGCCCACGCCGGCCGCTTTGAGAAATACGGGGCGTAGGTTTTGGCCAAATGCAAAACGAAAAAGGGAGGCGACAAGCCTCCCTTTTTTTACGTACATCGGGAGGGCGAGGCTCCGTCCGAGCCGCTGTCCCGCGTTGCAACCTATCATCGACTTCTCGACGCCAATCTCACTCTCTTCCTCTGAGGCCTGAAGGGCCGTTATCTACCAGCCCAGGGTGAAACCCTGGGTATGTGATGCGAAAGAGAAGTTTCCGTCCTGAAAGGACGGCTCACGTAATACCCCGCGCTGACCCACCCCTGCAGGGTGGCGATGTTTGATCTGCCCGCTCACCCAGGGTTTCACCCTGGGCTGACAGAATCCGTCCCTACAGGACGGGAATCAAATGCACGGAAGCCTTCGTCGTCTACTTCACTGCTATAGTTTCGCAATGCAAAGGAGCGGCTCACACGGAGGTTCGCCCTCCCGCTCCGCAAAAATCACTCCACCGAAAACGCATACACCGTATGATGCTCATACGTCTCACCCGGTTTGAACACGCTCTTGGGAAAGCTTGGCGTGTTGACGGCGTTAGGATAGTTCTGGGTTTCGAGACAGAACGCACTCTTCTTGCCATACGGTTTGCCACCTTTACCCGCGGGCACGGTCATGCCGTTGGCGGTGTAAAGCTGAATCCCTGGCTGGTCGGTGTAACACTCCATCACCCGCCCTGACTTCGTATCAACGACGCGAGCTGCGAGCACCACGCCCGGGCCTTGGCGGTTGATGACGTAATTGTGGTCATAGCCTCCCGTCTGAGGCAGTTGCTCGATCCGATCGCCAATCGGCGTCGGCTGGCGGAAATCGAGCGGCGTTCCGGCAACGCTCGCCAGTTCGCCCGTTGGGATCAACCCTTCGTCAACAGCCGTGAAGCGGTCTGCGTTGATCATCATGATCTGATCAGCGACCGACTTCGCCCCTTCGCCAGCGAGGTTGAAGTAGGAGTGATTCGTCAGATTGATTGGGGTGGCTTTGTCGGTCGTCGCGGTGTAGTCGATCTTGAGTTCGTTCTTCTCGGTCAGCGTGAAGGTGACGACGAACGCAACATTCCCCGGATACCCTTCTTCCCCATCGGGACTGGTGAAGGTGAAGCGAACAGCGTTCTCTGCTTCGAGAGGCGTTGCCTTCCAGATGACTTTATCAAGACTTCGCTTCAGACCGCCATGAAGGGCGTTCTTGCCATTATTGACAGGAACCTGATATTCAACTCCCTCGATCGTGAACTTGCCAAACGCGATGCGGTTGGCAACTCGCCCCGTGGTGCAGCCGAAGTAGGGGTTGTGTGGCCCTTCAAAGCCAGTGACGTCATCAAAGCCGAGCAGGACGTCGGCTTTGGTTCCATCGCGTCCAGGGACAATAATCTTCGTCAGCGTCGCGCCGCGCGTCATCACGCCGACTTCCATCCCCTTGCTGTTGGTGAGGGTGTACTCGACGACCTTGTCGCCGTTTTTTGTTACGCCGAAATCCGCTGAGACCACGCCAGCCACTCCTGAATCAAAACATGTCAAAATGAAGGCAAGGAGACAAATCAGACGCTTCATGGAAAGCTCCGAGCCGGGGTTGAAGAAGATTTTACCACAGAGGACACCGAGGTCACGGGGAAGAGGTAAATCGACTAGTGTTTCATAGTAACGTATCGCACCATAGGCTCGCGAATAGCCTAAGGGCATTTTCGAAAAAGCAGAGAGGCAGATAAGCCATTGTCTGACTTTTCTACCTCTCTGTGAACTCTGTGTCCTCGGTGGCTAAGTTTCTTTTTCTTAACCTTTGCGAGATGGCTCGATCAGAACCTTCATCAGGCCTGGAGCACCCTTGTAAAGTTTCTCGAACCAGGCTGGGCCTTCTTCGAGAGTGGCAGTGGCAGAGATCAGAGGTTCGACGTTGATCAAGCCGCGAGACAGCAGGTCGATACACTCTGGATATTCGCCGTTGCAGCCACAGGTTCCCTGCAGGCGGACTTCTCGGGTGACGACCGACTGCAGTGGCAGGTTGACTTCGGGAGAGAGGTTACCGACCAGCGTGACGGTTCCCCCTTTGCGAACGCAGTCGATGGCGGTCTTGATGGTCGGAGCAGCCCCGACCACTTCCGCACAGATATCGGCCCCGCGTCCGCCGGTCAGTTCCTTAACCTTGGCAGCGACGTCGCATTCCTTCGGATTGAGACCGACATCCGCTCCGAGCAACTTGGCTGTCTTGAGCTTCTCATTATCGAGGTCGACCGCGATGACCTGACTGGCCCCTTTCAGCTTCAACGTCTGCACGACGAGCAGACCGATCATCCCGGCTCCGACGACCACTGCGGTATCGCCAAGTGTCACCGGCGTGACGTTGGCAGCATGCACAGCGACCGAGACTGGCTCGATCATCGCCGCCTGTCGGAAGCTGACGGTCTCAGGAATCTTGTAGACGATCTGCTGAGGAACACGAATCAACTCCGCAAAGGCGCCGTGCTGACGATACTCGCCACACGAAACCCCCAGCACACGTCGGTTATCACACAGATTGCGCTGACCACGCAGGCAGAAGTGACACTTCCCGCAGAAGACCATCGAATCAAACGTGACCCGATCGCCCACGGCAAACGAAGTCACTTCGGCACCGATCTTCGAGATGATCCCGGCTGCTTCGTGTCCCATGATCAGCGGCGGGATACGTCGTCCCGTGCTGCCGTCGTAACCGTGGATATCGCTGCCGCAGATCCCGCAGGCTTCGACCGCGACAATCACATCCAGCGGCCCACATTCCGGAGACGGGAAGTCCTGAAGATCGAGTTTCTTGTATTCGTTGAGCACCATCGCGCGCATAAGGTCACCTGTTTGAAAGTCCCTTCTCCCTCGGGGAGAAGGTGGCCGAGTCTTCGAGGTCGGATGAGGGAAGGCTTCAATCGCCTCCACTCAACCGCCTCTGTTAAAAATTACGGTTTCGGATCGTGGGCGTTGTTCGCGGTGTGGCCTTCTTTGTAGTGTTCGGCCAGGAAGTCGCGACCAAAGTCTCCTTTGAAGTCTCGCAGGACCGCATGGATGTGATTGTGGTTGTTCTGAGAGTTGGCAAACTCGATCAGAAACTCCGGGCTCACGATGCGGTAATAATGCTGTTGTCCCAGTTCGGTCCCGCCCGACCAGGCAAATCGCAGGCCTTTGCCATCTTCGAGCAGCCCCTTGTATTTCGTCCCTTGAAGAATCTCGGGCTGGAAACGTCCCAGGTAGACATTGACCAGTGAGACCAGTTTCTGCTGCTGTTCAGCCGTCAGGTCTTCGTAGACCAGTCCATGTTGTTCGAAGGTTTCCCGCTTTGCGGTTCGATCATCGGACGTGATGACTTCGTCGACATTCTTGCCCGGGATCATGACTTTCTTCATCTGCTCAGCCGTCAGCGTTTTGACGAGGTCAAGCGCCATCCGCTCTTCGCCGACCAGCACTTCGGTCCCCTTCATCGGCCCTTCTTGAATGATGGCCGGGTTGGTTCCAAAGAACGACGGGGTGACAGAGAATTTCTTGCCTTCGATAATCGTGACGTTGACCGACAGGTGGTGACCTTCAAATCGCCAGCCCCAGGTCCCTGTTGCGCTTGGTGTTCCGAAGATCGAAACGTAATAACGCTGCGGATTGCGGATCTCGTTCCCTTTTTCGAGTTCGAACAGGAACTGCTCCAGCGACATGATCGACATCGCTTCGAGGAAACCGCGATTTGACAGCGCCGTCGCCGGCAGGGCCTTCGCGAGGTTCTTCTGGTTGGGCTGCATCTGCTCGATCGTCAGCCCCTTGCGAGCAGCTTCCGGCTTGATGAATTTATCGGGGACGAAGTGGAAATCTTCCCGCTCTTCATCGCCGAATTCAAAGACGACTTGCTTGCGCTGTTCTTCCGTCAACGACATCAGCAGGCGATTGGCCGCCGTCGCCATCAACTCGGCCACTTGAGGAGCCGACTTCGCGCCAGCAGTTCCATGGCCCGGGTGTCCCCAAGTCGATCGCGTGCCTGCAAAGACGAGACAGGAGATCGCCAGACAGATTGCAGCCAGAGATTTTTTCATCACATTCCTCATCGAGAGCATTCACGAGTGATCAGACGAATCAATATTCACTCACCCGTTATAGAAAAACTCTCACATAAACACAAAGCCGCCGACGACTCGTAGGGTGCTGGTGAGGCTCCGCGAACCGCACCTGTTGTTCGATCACTTTGCAAGGAGGCTCGCAAGAGGGAGAAGATTTCATGGGATTCCACTGGAATTGTCAACGAGCCGGGCCGCAATGATGTCTGGATAACCTCTCGGCGATCGCATCCACTCCCGGTGCGGTTCGCAGACTCACCCGCACCCTACTGCAAACCCTTATATAAACGTCTGCACGGTTGGCTTGATGACCATTTCCAGGACATTCGCCCGCGGAGGCAGCTTCGCGATCATGATGACAGCCGCTGCGACATCTTCCGGCTGCACCATCGCAGCCCGGGCTTCTGCGCTGGGCGGGACGGGGCGTCGGTCTAGAATCGCCGTTGCGACTTCGCCCGGGTAAATAGTCGTCACGCGGATGCCGTGCTTCTTCTCTTCTTCCGCGACCGCCGTCCCGAGCGCCGAAACAGCAAATTTCGAAGCACAATACGCCACCCCTGCCAGTCCCGCGATCGCGCGCAGCCCGGCAATCGAGGCGACGCTGATGATCAGCCCGTCTTTCTGCTCCCGCATCCCCGGCAGGACGGCCGCCATACAGTTGTAGGCTCCGGTGGCATTCGTCGTCAGCACTTTATCCCAGTCTTCAGGGACCATCTCAGCCATGGACCGCTTGGCGATATTGATCCCGGCGGAGTTGATCAGGATATCGACGCCACCCAGGATCTCTTTAGCCCAGACGAAAAACGTCTCGACGCTCGTCCGGTCCGCCACATCGAGCGGGTGATAGCCAACAGTGTGCTCTCCAGAAATCCCCTCGGCGACGACTTTCAGCTTCTCGACTGTCCGGCCGCCGATGACCACTCTGCAACCTTCAGCCGCAAGCGCCTTGGCGATCCCTTCGCCGATTCCCGACCCGCCCCCGGTAATGACCACCCGTTTTCCTGACAGTTCCGACATGACTGATCCGTTTCCTGCTGAGCGTCACGCTATTCAACGTGAGAATGTATGAACTTGAGGATGTATTTTGTCGCCTTGATCTATCGTACGCTTCGCGACGCAAATACACAACGATCGCTTGAAACCCTTCCGTTTGCCGTCCGAATCGGTTTTCTGTAAGGTGGCATCAACAAAACGGCACTTTTTTGCGCTCGCTGACAACCCCCGGTGACTGATGCTAACTCCCGAATCGACTCCGAACAACCACGCCGTCGAGCCGCCACGCAGCCTCGGGCGAATCCTGTTGCAGATGGGCCCCGGGCTCATCATCGCAGGCTCGATCGTTGGGTCGGGTGAACTCATCTCGACGACCAAAACCGGCGCCCAGTCCGGGGTCACCCTGCTGTGGCTCATTCTCTTCGGCTGCATCATCAAAGTCTTCGCCCAGGTCGAGATCGGTCGACACACAATTCTGACCGGCCAATCCTCTCTCCGCGCACTCAACAGCGTCCCCGGTAAGATCGGGCCGATCAACTTCATCCTCTGGACCTGGATCGCGATGATGCTCGTCAGCGTCGTCCAGCTTGGCGGGATCGTTGGAGGCGTCGGCCAGTCCCTCGCGATCGCCTGCCCGATCACCCGCGATTACGTCAACGCGATCGCGATCCCCAGCAAAGGGGAACTCAAACATTACATTAAGTACCGCAACGCCATCGACACCCAGCACGAATCCTTCACCTCCCTGCCCGACGAAGAGCAGACACGCCTCCTACGAGGCATCGACCGCATCGAACAACAACTCTCGATCGCTGGCTCTCCCGGTGAGGAAGCCCTCAGACTCGTACGAGAAACTGGGGATTGGGCAGACCCTTATACCTATGACGATAAACTCTGGGCACTGATCATGGCCGTCCTGACATCCTATCTGCTTTACGTCGGATCCTACTCACTGCTGCAGAACCTTACGACCGCCTTCGTCTTCACCTTCACACTCGTGACAATCGGCAACGTCGTCGCCTTACAATTCACCCCCAACTGGGCGGTCACCTCGACACAGGTTCTTGAAGGCCTCTCCTTCAAACTGCCGCCGAAGACGTCATCCTCCAATCCCCTCAGCACCGCGCTGGATGCTTTCGGCGTCATCGGCGTCGGAGCAGCAGAGCTGATTCAATACCCTTACTGGTGCTTAGAGAAAGGCTACGCCAAACACGTCGGCTACCGCGACAACAGCGAAGCCTGGGCGACCCGCGCGACCGGCTGGATCAAGATTATGATGCTCGATTCGTTTCTCTCGATGATCGTCTACACGATCGCGACCGTCGCATTCCTGATCCTCGGCGCCTCTGTCTTGTACCCCGAAGGTCTCGACCCCGACGGCATGCGGATGGTGAGTACACTCGCAGCCGCGTATCGCCCCATCTTCGGCATCTACGCCAGCTGGCTGTTCCTGCTGGGAGCATTCTGCGTCTTGTTCTCAACGTTTCTGGTCGCCAACGCTGGCCACGCCCATACCCTCGCTGACTTCTTCAGCATGCTTGGCTGGCGAAAAGACACCAGCGAGGTCGCATCGAATCGAAACATCGCCACCTGGGGAGCAGTCTTGCCGATGCTCAACTTCGCGATGTACTGCACCGGTGCCAATCCTGTCCGGGCGATCCTGCTCGCCGGCATGATGCAGGCCCTCCTGCTCCCGATGATCGGTATCGGCACGCTGATGTTCCGCTACTCCAACAAAGACCCCCGCTTCAAACCCGCCCTCTGGTGGGACATCTGCCTGATCCTCTCCGTCCTCTCCTTCATCACGATTGCCAGCTGGACCCTCTACGAAAAAGGCCGCTACCTCCTAAGCCTGCTCGCGTAGGGTCCGCTGTGCGGACCGTAAATCGCGTGAGTGAAAAGTTTGGGAGTGAATGGGTGTTGGTTGACATTCCATCCTCAATAGATGGTCCGCACAGCGGACCCTACAAAAACTACTCCTGCGATTTCACCTGAATCTTCAACCCCTGCATCAACTCAATCGTGGGCAGGAACAGCGCAATCGGAAAAGGCGACTCACCCGCCAGGCTCGATTGTGCCAGCTTGATATGCCCCGCTCCAATCCCTCCTTGACCCAGCGTGGCATCGACCGGCAGCCAGCGGTCGCCAACCCAGGCTTCTGTCCACATGTGACCTCCGAAAGAATTCAGCGCATCGACATAAACCAGCCCTACACAAACGCGCGATGGAATCTCTTTCACCCGCAACAGCGCAGCCAGCAGAACCGCATGCTCCGTACAATCACCCTGCAATGACTTCGCAACTTCCGCAGCCGTCGCAAATGCAGTACTGAAATCCTTCCGATTGAGACGCTTAAAGACTTCCTTCTCGAGCGCGAGCGCCTTCTCTCCCGGCGTCCCCGTCACATTGATCGCCTTCGCCAGCGCCATGAGCTCAGGATCTTTCAGCTCCAGGTACAACGAAGACGCCAGGTACTCATCGGGTTTGACCTGATTGAGATCGGCCTCAGGATTGACGGGGAACTTGCCCTCCGCATCGATTTCGATCTGGATGATCCGCTGATCGCCGGATTTCTTCTCAGTGACCTTCTGATACCTCCCGCTGGGAATCTGGCTGATACTCGAAGATGAGGGCACGCTGAGCGAGTACATCGCATGGCGCGTCCGGTGCCCCTTCTCCAGAGGCGGTGTCGGCTTGACCAGCGAGTTCATTCCAATATCAATCATCTTCGGCATGATCTCGGTCAGCGCGATCTCCTTGGTCGTTGCCTGCGTGACCAGGTTCATCCCCATCTGCTGAACTTCACTCCGCACGAATTTATTCTTCGCATCGAGAAAAACTTTACTCACCGTCCCCGGCAGCAGACTGCTCTTCTCCAGGATGACGTTATACGTCCTTTCCTTGCCCGCCTTGTCTTTAACGACGACCTCCCCTTGCCCGGTATGCGTAATCGTCGCGATCTGGCTGTACTCAGCCATAAAGACTTTCATCTGTCGGACATCTCCCTTTTTCAAGGGCTTCGTCTCAAGCAGGTAAGAGGCGTAATCTGCACTCATAAAGTCATCGTTCCAGGGAATTTCTTTCTTCGCCTGCGAATTGCCGGTCCCCGTTGTGACTTTCATGACTTTCCCGTCGCGCACACCGCTGCTGGTGATCGACATGAGAGGCTTGTTGTCCATCTCGAACTGAAACGACTTCACGTTCCCATCCGCCGACTGCACAGTGACATGGGTTGCATCAATGGCAATCGTCTGTCCGAACCGGCTGACTTCCAGGTGCTCGTTGGACGTAAAGGTGAGCTCACCATCCTGACCGACACTTCGCGCCGATTTGCGATAACCCGCAGGGTTGCCATCAATCAGAATCTGTTCCCACGTCTCTTCGCTCTCTGCAGCAAAGATGCTGGGCTGCAGACAGAAAAAACTACAAACAATCAGACAATAGATTGTAAAAAATCGACTCAAGTTGACGTGACCTGCCCGCATGCTTGCTCCTTCGCCTGACTTCGTGATTCACAATTTTCATTTTCAGGCAGATGCCGCACTCCGTCATTACGACTCATACGACCGTCATCCCCCGCCGCGACCACCAATTGACTGAGAAGACTCGACGACGTTTTCTGCCCTTACAGTTTCTCTGCTTTACCCAACCGTTGCAACCGGACCTCGCCCCTATCAGGACAAGTCATCGCATCTTCCATACGTGGTCTGTTGCACAAACTCGACGTCCCATTTTCTTCGTCGCAATTTTTCTGCTCCGACCACCTCGAAAAACACATGCTATGGTTTTCTCGTTCAACGGAACAAAAACAGCATGGACGGCTCACATCTTCGCTCTCGGACGAGAACGAAGTGGATCGGAGGGAGTCCCAATCATTGAGCCGCACGACGTCGGCCGGGCATGTCCGCCCTTACAAACTCCGCACGTCATACAATACACGTTAGGTCGTTACCAATGGGTTTCTTGCGTAAAACAACCACACACGGCAGCCGCGGCACCTCCCCGGGGACAAGCCATCCGAACGCCTTCGATGCGCTGAACGAAGATCAGATCCAGCGTCACCTGAAGACGGCCCGTTACGGCAGCTTCCTGCTGTCAGACGCCGTTCGGCCTTCCTTCAATCTGGAAGTCGTTCCCAGTGCAGGTTTCCGTCAGGAGATCTACAAAGACAAAGACACCGGAGCCAATATCCCGGTCATTATGGCCGCTCAAACGCGTGAATCGGTCATGGACCTGTTCATCGACCTGCTCGAACCGCTCGGCGATGAGGTCGATGTCGTCCTCGAGACCAGCCACAACCAGAACGGCGATAAGCACGAAGACCTCCACCGCGAGTCCATCGACCTGCCGGTCCTCCGTAGCATCCTGTACGACTACGAAGACCTGCTCGTCAACGATGGCTGCACCGGCATCGCCGTCCTCAATCCGCACATCCCTCTCGAAGTCCAGTTCGATGAGCACAAGCTGATCATCATGTACGGCGAAGAGACCGACGCCTTCGTCGACATCCTCGAATCGTACAACGTCCAGAAACGAGAAGGTATCCGCTTCATCACCGAAGCCGAACACGTTCACTCGACCAGCGAAGAATACATCCGTCGCTTCGAAGAACTCAAATACCACCTCGGTATTGAGCGATAGTCTGAAAAGGCGCTGGGCGTTAGGCGCTAGGCGTTAGGAAAACGCAGAGTAAAAAACGTACACGTCACGATAGTCAGATTTGATCGATGGGAGTCGAGCAAACGGTGAGGAACACCATTTGCTCTTCTTCCTAGCGCCTAGTGCCCAACGCCTAGCGCCTTTCCTAGACGACCCTTCTCCCCAAGAGGTCTCTTCTCCATGAAAATGTTTTTTCAAGCCATTGTGCTTTTGCTGCTGTCTGCGCCCGCATGCGCATGGGTGATCGAGCATCAACAGGAACTGCTGACGTACTCAGCCGCGACATACGACTGGTACAAGACACAGGCAGCCAGCCTGGCGCCAACGCCTGTCCCCTCCGACGGGACATGGTCGAGCACACCAGCCACCTCATTAGAAGGCCCAATCGCCTCAACCAGCGCCCCGCCATTCGCCGGCCTCTCGCTTGGTTCGCCAGCGCTCTGGGAAACGCCCGCCCTCTCGCCGACACCGGTCAAGACTGCTCCGTCGGAATCAAACACTCCGTCATCCACACTGGGCAATGCCGCAACATGGGGTGAAAGTGAATCGTCGGCCCCCGCAACCGATGCTCCGATCGCCAGCGCGGATAGCCCTCTGTTCCCATTTGATCCAGAAGTGATTGAACGCGCCGTCGAACAAGCCCAGAACCTGATCGCACAAGCCGGTTCATCCTATGCACCGCCCGCATCAAACATCATCTCGACCACTTCAGGCAGTACGCCGATCTTCGAAACGAGCATGCAGACAGGCAGCGATGCGACCGTTCGATGGTATCGCGGCCCTCAGACCACAGACAAGCAGAACTTCGAATATGCTCTCGTCGGCAAAGGCAACTTCAAAGTCATGATCCTGGGAAGCCTCTACGGCGATGAAACATCGTCGGCCCTCTTCATGGACCGCCTGCTGTTCAACCTCAACAAGAACATCAAGCCCGAACAGGATCTCCAGGTCCTTCTGATCCGCTCTGGCAATCCTGATGGATTAAAGTTCGCCCGCGCGACCAACTCTGCCAACGTCCTGCTCGACCAGAACTTCATCCCTGCTCCACAAGTCGTAGCCGGCCAGCAAGCCGTCGCCAAACCAGCCAACCAACCAGAAATTGTGATCCTCACTCGTTACGTCTCTGAGTTCAAACCAAGCCGAGTTCTCCATGTTCGTACCACCCGCAATAACCGCGGGATGATCGAATACGGCACTCACGACGAATCCATCGCTGCTCTGGTCTCTCAGCAAAGTGATTATGTCATCGAAAGCCTGGAGGGCAAAGTCCCCGCCAACTCACTGGCTGCGCACGTCCTGTCTGATAAATCGCGCTCCTATGTCAACGTCTACCTCCCCCTGGGCAACCACAACGTCGACGATGCCTGGATGCAACACCGACAGATGATCCTCAATTCCCTCAAACCACAAAAACTGGATGGCCTCTCCATTCTCAAGCAGAAACTTCAACAGCAAGCCCCCTCACAAAGCCCCGTCAACCTGATGAAGCCAGAAGGGATTCCCGTCTCCAACGAAAACCTGCCCGGCCAGGACCCCAATAAGGTCGTCCCCTTCGGCGTCAGCTTCGGCAAAGAACCAATGGATCCCCTGAGCACTAAAGGCAGCGTCGAACTCCTCCCGTCACCAGCCGAGTTCAAAGACTCGACCGTCGACCCACGCAACATCGGCTACTTCGAACTCCCACCCCCTCCAGGCGCTCAATAACATTCAGCCACGTAGGGTCCGCTGTGCGGGCCATCAATCGACTTTCCACCGTGACTGTGTGCATAGGCCTTATTAAGGCCTGTATTGTTCTTCTGTCTCCACCGCAAACACGGTCCTCACAGCGGACCCTACAGCCTGCATCGAATTCCACACCGCGCATAAAAAAAGAAAACGGCGTGGAGACCACGGCCGTTTTCTTGTGTGTTTTCGTTGCACCGAGGCAAACCCCGTCGCAGCGATCCCTGAGGACTCCCGAAAGAGCCAGGCAGGAACTACTTAGCTGCTTTTTTAGGAGCGGCCTTCTTTGGAGCTGCGGCCTTTTTAGGGGCTGCTGCTTTCTTAGGGGCTGCTGCCTTCTTTGGAGCTGCGGCCTTCTTAGGGGCTGCTGCTTTTTTAGGGGCTGCTTTCTTTGGTGCTGGTGCTTTCTTGGCCACGTAAATTCCTCCTTACGAAATGCCTTTGTGAAACCACCTGCCGTAGCTACCGGGCTAAATCAGCAAGTTGTTCACAATGAAAAAAATTGGGATCATCAACCTTGAAGACCCCTGAATCCCAAAAGAACCGAACTGCTTTGAACCTCACTCGAGAACAACCAGATTGACTTCAGGCACGCTGTGATTTCTACAGCGAGCAGTCGTCAAAATTTTTGTGTCGGTGTGAAGTCTCCGCAGTACGTGATTTGAATTTGCAGAATCCTAAAGCTTTCAAGGAATAACGCAAGACATTTATCAACTCAAAATCATGACCATGACTTGGCATGATGCTTCGAGAGCCCCTTTTTACCGCCCCAAACAAGCCTGCTTCAATCGCGCTCGTGAACGCCTGCGATCAAACATGGAAGTCATCATCAGACCACTCAGAGTTTCTCCATATCGTATCGATAAGTTTCGCTACGATAGCGATGTTGCCCGATAGCACATTTGCTCGCGCTCATCGTAGTGATCATGACGAGAGGCCATGAAAAATTTTTGACAATTTTTCATTTTCTTTTTCATTCTCATCCTCAATGTCCACTTCAATGAGCCATCCACATGCTCAGACAACATCATCTCATCATGCAAACGTGATCATGATCACGTCTCTTCATCGCCATCATCACATCATCATGACCTCGACATGACATCCCGTCCCGCTCTTCAACACCTCTGATCGCGCGCGTTCAACAATCACTTCCGCGCACGCTCATCAATCATGACGTTCTCTCGTCGAACGAACTCAGCATGACCTCACACCTGCTCAAACACCTCTTTCATGTGTGCCAGACTCAGCCGCGCCACCTCTTCACTGCTCGGCTCATAACGAAACACTTCCAACGACAGCCAGCCTGCATAATTCGTCTCCTTTAATGCCTTCACCACCGGCTGAAAGTCAGTTTTACCCATCCCCGGCCCCAGAAGATTACTGTCGTTCAGATGGAAGTGCGATGTGTAACGCGCGAACTGATGAATCAGATCGACAAGTCCTGTTGGTTCATCCAACATCGCCTTGATGTCCTGATGCAGCGCGACGTTCGGATGGCCAATACGCTCAATCATCTCAACGGCTTCCGCGCAGGTGTTGCAGAAGTTCGTCTCTTTGCGACCAAGAGGTTCAATGCACAACGTCACATGACGCGTCTCAAGGTCACTCGTAATAGAGGAGAGAATGCCACAGGCGTTCTCGAACGCCTGTTCGCGCGTCATTCCTTCTTCGATATTGCGCTGCAGCGGAGACCCGAGCACCATGATCGTTCCCCCCAGGTCACCACACAGATGCACCAGCCCTCTTAAATACTCAGCCGTCTTTGTTCGCGTTGCATCATCAGCGGTCGTCAGATGGTAACCATTCGTCTTCGCAAGCAACCAATGCAGACCAATGATCGTCAGACCATGCTCGCTGGCGACCTCTTTCATTCGACGTCGCTCTTCAGCAGAGAGTTCTGTCGGCGCACTTCCCAGAGTAAACGGCGCCACCTCGATCCCCTGGTACCCCAACTTCGCAATCATCTGACATTGCTCATCCCAGCTCAGGCCTTCAAACATTTCCTGGCAGATCGCCATCCGTTGTTCCATGGTCGTCATTTCGGTCTCCGCATCGTGGTCTCGGTGGAATGTCAAACTTTAACGATTAGCTCAACTGGCGACTCTGCAGCTACTGCCCAGGCAACGCTGAGTTTACCCGATAGGCTTAGCAGCGAAACTCTGAGCATGGTAATGGCTGTGACCGTTTTTTCGAGCGATCAGACCCCTTCCAGGTGCACACATCATCAATCCGCTCAGAACAAGCGTCGATATTTTCGATGCTGATCCCTCGTGCCTGCCGATCTTATGTGGAACACAGCCTGATTCAGACCTGTCTGACGTCAAACCGTTCCGGTTGTTCTGGTCATTACGACTACACAATCCGCGAAGTTTGAGTTGTCCAGGAAACCTCAAAAGGCTGTGACGGATCTTCAGAGGCACCGTCATTGACGACGAAAGCAGTAGATGTGTGCACCCGCATCTGTTGCCCAATTTAAATTTCATAAGCGAGACGTGAAATGAAACGCGCCACATTCATCTTCAGCTTTGCTGCGTTGTGCCTGGTTATGGGCCAAATGCAGCAGGCAATGGCTGGCTACTGTGGAGCCGCCAGCTACCAATACTGTCCCGAAGAGCAATGCGCTCTCAACGGCGACTACATCCAGGCCGTCAGCCACAGCACTGACTGCTACAAAGTCGTGAAAAAGACCGTCTGGGAAAACCAGGAATTCACCTGCTACAAAACCGTGCAGGACACCATCTGCGAGCAAGTCCCCGTCACCTGCCGCAAGCAGATCTACACGACCTGCTACCGCACCGAAAACTACACGACCTGCCGCCCGGTCTATCAGACCTGCTATCGTGAAGTTTGCAACACCGTACGACGCCCGGTCTACAAGACCTGCTACCGCACGGTGACTTGCAAGGTCATGCAACCGGTTTACAAGACCTGCTACCGCACGGTCTGCTACACCGTCAACAAGCCGATCTACAACACCTGCTACAAGGACGTCTGCTACACGACATGCCGTCCTGTGTACAACACCTGCTACAAGCAAGTCTGCTGCACCGGTTACAAGACCGTCTCCAAGACCTGCTACAAGAACGTCACCTACACAACCTGCAAACCAGTCACCGATGTCCGCTATGAAAAAGTCGACTGCGGCACCTGGAAGACAGTTCAAGAGTACGTTCCTGGTCCAATCATCACCCGCGTCATCGAAGATCCATGCGATCCAACCTGTGCCGCCCCTTGCGTTGACGAATGTGCTGACGGCGTTGCCGCCAACAGCGATCCTTCTGTCAACTGCCACACGACAACCAACTGCCGACGCGTTGAAAAAGTTCAATGCCCAGGCAAGATGGTCTGCCGCAAAGTCTGGTGCCCACAACAGATCACTCGCAAGATCTGCTGCACCAAGATGGTTCCTGAATGCCACACGATGTCTGTTCCTTATACCGTCTGTGAACAAGTTCCTTACAGCTACACCAAGTCGGTTCCTTACACCACCTGCAAGATGGTCAAAGAATGCCACAGCCGTCGCGTTCCTTACACCACCTGCCGCATGGTCACCGAATGCTGCAAGCGACAAGTTCCTTACACTGTCTGCAACATGACGAGCCGTTGTGTCACCCGTCAGGTTCCTTACACCACCTGCAGCTACACCTGCGAAACGATCCGACGTCAGGTTCCTTACACCACTTGCACCATGGTCAAAGAATGCCGAACCCGCCAGGTTCCATTCACGACCTGCAAGACGGTCTGCGAAACCCACATGGAAAATCGCACACGAGTTGTCTGCCGCACGGTTGCCTGCAAAGAAACCCGCTGCGTTCCGAAGACCGTCTGCGTCAAAGTTCCAGTTGACCCATGCTGCGAAATCGCTGATCCAAGCTGTGCTGTCCCGACCTGTGCTGCACCAGCAGGTTGTGGCGACACTTGCATCAAGTAGTCCCGCACCCAGCCGTCACTCATGATGAGTGATTCTCAGTGATACCGACGTCTCGCACTCCGAAGCCAGCTCCACACTGGCTTCGGAGTTTTTTTATGCGCGCCCATTGAAGAAGGAGAAGACTGGAACGCAGAGGCAACAGAGTAAAGCAGAGGTCGCAGAGTCTCAGATAGCCCACGTTTTATACGTCGTAACTCAACATTAGCACGGGTCCCTCACCCACTTCTATCCGTCGGTAGTTGACGAATGCTACCAACTCGACCAATGATTCGAAGACATCCTGACATCTTGCTTTCAATTCACGCGCGTCGCTCAGGTGAAGACAAATTCCACCCGGCTCAGCGACTCCACACATCCCAGTCTCAGGCTCTCCTGCATCTGTTAAGCAGTCGATTAAAGCATCCATATTCTTACCGTAAAAATCTGGGAGCTTAAGAGCTCTCAACATCACATCGTGAAACGATTCCCAGTTGGTGATCTCTGAAGTTGGTACCGAAATGATTTTCACAGAAGGATACTTCCTGTTTGTAGGCATTCTTAACGAATTCGGACCAATTCCGCATTAAAAACTCAAGGCTCTTCGAGTGACTGACTTCTGCTAAACCTCGCGAAAACACAATCCTTTTAATCTCGTCTTCCGGTCGACCGCATTTTATCTCCTCTTAAAACTCCACGCCCTCTGCCCCCCTCCGCGACCTCTGCGTTCCAGTCTCCTCCTCTTTAATAGCGGAAATCAACACCCATCCGAGATTTCAAACTGACTGTTTGAGTTCTGCAAGGCTTTTGAAGCGTGTGCACGGTGGTCGGAGGTGATATAATTGGGACGTGATTTGATCAAAATTGACTCCCAAAATTGACGTAAGTAGTTATACCGCCAATGCCTCGCATCCAGACACACTCCACCACGATCCTCGCCCTGCGTCACAACGGCGAAACCGCTATCGCCGGCGATGGGCAGGTCACCTACGGCCAGAGCATCCTCAAATCCGACACCTGCAAGATCCGCAAGATCCTCGATGGCAAAGCCCTCGTCGGATTCGCTGGTTCAACCGCCGACGCCTTCGCCTTGCTGGAACGCTTCGAAGCCAAGGCGAAGGATTACCCCGGCAACATCCCCCGCGCTGCAACTGAACTGGCCCGCGACTGGCGAACTGATCGCGCGTTGCGTCGCCTCGAAGCGATGATGATCGTTGTCTCCCCTGAACACCTCCTATTAATGACCGGGCAAGGGGACGTCGTTTCCCCCACCGACGGCATCATCGGCATCGGCTCAGGAGGCACCCTCGCCATCGCCGCCGCCAGAGCACTCGTTCGCAATACGAGCCTGTCTGCCAAAGAAATCGCCGTCCAGGCCCTCAACATCGCCTCCGAGATTGACGTCTACACCAACAACAACATCATCGTGGAAGTCATCCCGAACAAGGCCTGAAAATTAGCCACAGAGGGCACAGAGATCACCGAGGAGCAATGAGTGAGTTTCATTTTCTCGCTTCTGAAATCTCAGTGACCTCTGTGTACTCTGTGGCAAAACTTCTCTTTGAATGACGAATTACGACCTCATGACTGATTCACTCCCCCAGCCCGATTCCCTCACTCCCCGTGAGATTGTCGCTCGTCTCGATGCGAACATCATTGGCCAGCACGATGCCAAACGAGCCGTCGCGATCGCACTGCGCAATCGTTATCGCTGGAACCAGCTTCCTGAGACCATTCGACGCGAAGTGACGCCGAAGAACATCATCATGATC
>SXPC01000294.1 GCA_005778225.1 Planctomyces sp.
GCCTGGGAACACACCCCCGCCACCACTGCATCCAGCTTTCACAGGGTTCTACCGCTCTTGCCGCTGACCGACTTCATATCGAAAAAGCCGATGGCAAACTCGTCATCACCAACGACGGCAAGCTCGTCACCAACTATTACTACAGCGACAAAGCCCCCAAGCCGTACTTCTTCCCGGTCAATATTCCCGGCACGGACGTCTCTTTTGTCCGTCCGCTCCAGGAACCTGACGCGGATGGCAAGTACCCGAAAAGCTACGATCACAAACACCACCGAGGCATCTGGATCGGCGTCGAGAAAGTTAAAGAACTCGACCATTGGATGGAGAAGCATCCGACAGTCAATAAAGACATCGCCATCGAGAAAGCCACCGGCGATTCCGTCAGCTTCATTGCTTCCAATGAATGGCAGGACGACGAGAAACAGCCCGTTCTTCTCGAATCAACTCGCTACACCCTTCACGCCAAAGGTCTCTGGATTGTCGAAGTCACACTGACTCCCGTCGAAGACAAAGTCATGATCGGCGATACCAAGGAAGGGTTCCTCGGCATCCGTATGGACGACGATCTCCGTGGCGATGCCGGCGGACTGATCATCAACGCTGATGGACTCAAAGGCGAAAAAGGAGCCTGGGGTAAATCCTCAGCCTGGGTCGATTACACGGGCGAACGCAACGGTCAGCGCATTGGAGTGGCCCTTTTCGACGATCCGGCCAACTTCCGCGAAGGCCTTTACCACGTCCGCAACTACGGCCTGTTTTCCATCAGCCCCTTCGGCCCGTCTTCCTACTCGAACGCCAAAGAGCCTGAGCAACCCGTCATTCTCAGCAAGAAAACTCCACTCAAACTCCGCTACGGCATCTACATCCACAGCGGCAGCGCCGAAGAAGCCAAAGTTGCGGAAACCTACCAGCAATTCTTAAGCAAATAACAACGCGAGTTCGACGTCAATGAAGTTCATCAAGTTCCGGTGAGGTCGAAACATCAAGCTGTATCGCCGGGTGGCTGGGGTCAGGATCGTTAGCTGACCCCAGAATCCGCTCCCATTATGAAATCGGGGCATTCAACGCCGCGACGGCATCTTCCCTCGTTGGGTAATAGGGCCAGATTTTGAACAGGCTCATGTTCTGCAGCACTTCCAGCATCTGCGGAGCTGCTCCACAGACCACTGCTTTACCGCCGCGGTTTTTCTTTTCCCGCGCGATCGTAATCAGCGCTCCGATGAATTCAGAGCCAAAGTAATTCATGTTCGACAGGTCGATGATCAGCCCGCGGTATTTTTTATCCGCAACCATCGTGCGGACGTAATTGCCTTCCATCTGCAAGTCCGCGTAACGGAAGCTCGCCCCTTCGCTCTGTGGAATCAGAACGAGGTGATCTTCGACGGTCTCAGTACGAAAAATTTTGAGGTGGGTGGCCATACGTAGATAGGATCAATCAAGTGGTGAGCTACTAGGACAGGCGTGATCCTAACAAACCGATTTAGCCAAATGAAGTGGGAATTTGACGAACTCAGGAGTCGGCTGCCTCAGAGCCCCTGCGAATCGCGCAAAAATACGCAATTGCTTCAATTTCACGGAATGTCCCGAGAAGTCTGGGGCGTCCCAACCCGGACGGCGAAGCCGTAAGAAACACGTCGAACGCGCATTGTACGTCGATTCCGTGTTTCTATCGTGCCGAAGCGGCACCCCCGGGTTGGGACAACCCGGGCTACCCAAGTTTAATTAGCGGATCTTATTGAGGATCTCGACCCCGCGCTCGAGGTTGCGATCATCCGAGGCGTACGACAGTCGGAAGTGCGTATCCTGATCTGAAAAGACGTTGCCCGGGATGATGAGCAGGTTGTTCTCGATTGCCTTTTTGACGAACTCGGTCGCGGTTCCCCAGGGGGCCTTGATGAACATGTAAAACGCGCCATCTGCTCCCTGAATGTCATAGCCCTTCAGATTGTCACGCATGAAGTCCCGCTTGCGTTTGTAATCTTCGACAACAGAGGAGAGATCCATGTCGAGTGCCGTGAGTGCCGCCCATTGCGTCGGCTGTGGGGCGCAGACATAGGTAAACTGCTGCAGCTTGATCATCTGCTCCATGACCTCACTTGGCCCGTGGCAAAAGCCGAGGCGGAGGCCTGTCATCGAGTGAGACTTGCTTAGGCCGTCGATGACGATCGTCTGATCGTTGAACAACGCAGGGCTGGTGAATTCCTGGTCGTAGCAGTAGAGGCGGTAAATCTCGTCGCTGATCAGCGCGATATTTTTGTCTTTGGCAAGCTGGGCAATCGCCTGCATATTCTCCGCAGAGGCAACCGTCCCTGTCGGATTGGAAGGGCTGTTGGCGATGATCAGCTTGGTCTTCGGCGTGATGGCGGCTTCGACCTTCGAGATATCCATCTGGAAGTCGGGGTAAGTATTGATCGGGACAACTTTCCCGCCTGCCAGATTCGTGAGGTGCTTGTACATCACGAACCAGGGATCGAAGACAATGACTTCGTCGCCGGGGTTGATCAGCGCGAGCAATGCCAGGTTGAGCGCTCCGCTCGTCCCCGACGTTACGAACACTTTCCGATTCTGATGCCCATACGTGCGGTCGACCTCTTCCTGCAATCGCTCAACCAGCGGCAGAATCCCCTGCGTCTGGCTGTAGGCGTTTTTGCCATCATCGATCGCTTTCTTAAGAGCAGCTTTCACAGGCTCGGGCGTATCGAAGTGAGGCTGTCCGATACTCAGATTGACCGGGTCCTTCATCTTCGCCGCGAGGTCAAACACCTTGCGAATCCCCGAGGCATCAATCAACGACATCCGGTCAGCAATCCAAGGGTGCATGGTCAGGGCTTTCGTAATTCCAATGTCCCTTCTCCCTTGAGGGAGAGCGGTCTTTTCGTTCCTTCTCCCTTGAGGGGAGAAGGTGGCAGCGCTTCGCTGACGGATGAGGGTAGGGCATAGGCTGGAGCAACCATCCATATGCGATTCACCCACAGGCAAATGTCTCCGTCCGCAAGTTCAGACAGTCTCTTATTAGTAATCCCTCCACCGGCAAACGGGAAGGATGACAGTCGTCATGTCAGTAAGTTCGTCAGGATTTCTGTCAGACGGGGAGAATCGGTGGAGTTCTCCACAGTCCTGACAGGAACGGGAACGCCATCAAACCGCAGCACATAACTGCCGACATCCGCGCGACTCGTCCCAATGACAACCTCGGCGACACCACTTGCCGCTGGCGAGAGACGGACGATCTTCAGCGTTCGACCGGATTGGGAAACGAGGTCATTTAGTCGCTCGCTATCTCGGTCGGAAATGAGAATCAATAAGTCAACTTCCCCCTCTTTCAACAACGCCTCAACAGACAGGTCCATCGTCATCTGCTTTCCCACCGATGCAAAGTCGACGGCATCTCCGTAACCAGTCCGACTCAACAAAACATTCCCGACCGTCAGCGCGACGGCCTGATGTGGCATAGCCAGCAGAAATGCACGATTCTTTTCTCGCAACATAAGATGCACATCCACCAGCTGCCTCATCGCTGACGGGGTATGCCAGGAGGGCTCGTCGCCTCCCACGAAAATCACCGGATAGTCCGCCGCGAGCAGTGCTTCGACGAGTGCCAGGACATCCGCTGCAGCGTCTTTGGTTTTCCCATTCAACAGCAGTTGTAGTGAAGTCAAAAACTCTTCTGCTTCATCATTCCTTCTCTCGCGGGGAGAAGGTGGCCGAGTCGAACTCTTTGGTTTGCTAGTTAATGGAGTCGAGGTCGCATGAGGGAACTCGGCGGATTCACGAAATCCATTGCTCCCGACGGAGAACACTTTTCGCTCCCGTTTTCCCAGTCGCTCTCCAATCTGCTCAATCAGTTCACTCCCCGTATTCCAAAAGAGTAAAAGATCTGCCCGTTGAGAAACCTCCCCCAGCGTACAGGTCGATGCGCCGCGCCTTGCCATCGCCCCTGTCAATTCCGCGTCTGCGGAGGTGAATTGTGTCGTCAGGATGGCATGCTCCCGGGCTGCCAGATCCACCAGCAGATGCCCCTGAGCGGACGTCAAATGCCCATCGGCAAAGATCACGGGTCGTTGGGATTCTTGAAGCAACTGACGAACTTCTTCGACAGCATTCTCCAGCGTGACATCCTTTTCACGAACGCGAAAACAAGCTTCTCCTGTCGCCTCTGCTTCCAGCTGGTTCTTCCACTCAAGACACTTTGCGCACGGCACTTCATCGCATATCAACGAGCAGCCAAGGTAAGTCGTTAAAGCTGGTGACATCATAAAAGTCATTCCCAAGGATTCACCAGAAGGACTCCCGTTGCTTCAAAGTCTGTCACGTTCCGCGTCATCAAATGAAGACCATGTCGCAATGCAGTGGCTGCGATCAGTCCATCAATGGTAGGGATCGACCGGCCTTTCTTTTCAGCCCGGGCTGTGATCTCCCCCCAAATCATGGCGGTGTCATGGTCGATTGGCAGAATGCGTCCTTGAGAGGAAAGGACAACCTGATTGAACCACGTATCAAGCCCCGTCTTCCGAACGCTTGCCTTAAGCTTATCAATCCCTTTTCGTATTTCGCCCAGAGAAAGCACGCTAATGTACATATCATCGAGCGCAATCGCTTCCAATCGACGACGAACTTGAGGGGAGACTTGCGGACGCTGCATCTCTGAAAGAACGCATGTGTCAATCAACGCTCTCATAGCTCGATCTCCCGGCCTCCGGATTTGTCCCGGTTGAGATCAAGTCCTTCCAAACCAGGACCATTGAGGAGGAGTTCTTTGAGACTTGGAAGTGTTCCTGTCAGTCGTCGGTATTCATCGCCGTCAATGACGACATACTGCCGATTGCGCCGATTGATGAACTGAGCCTCATGCTCAGCTCGATTGAGCACTTCACTCAGCTTGCTTTTTGCATCGACGATATTCCACTCACGCGCCATGGCCATAGCCCCTTCTGACTAGTTTAACTAGTCATTAATTATGACATCTTTTCTATGAGCGTCAAGTAGGCAACGGTGGGCTGGACGAAGCTGGCGGAACTCTTCCAGCTGTTCCTCATGACGAATCTCGCACACTCTTCAACCCAAAACTTTAATCAAAATCCCCCTCCAGCTTGTAATCTTTGCAGATCGTCTCCAAACCATCTGGAGATCAAGAAAATATTCTGATAAAAACTCTTCCTCTCACGAAACTTTCCTCAAGTTCACATCACTTCGGTTCGCCAAAGACATCTCTGTCGATCTGGCAAACCTCCCTTCCCAAACGACTCAGTTCCTGGGTCGCCCTTCCCGAGAATTCCTTCTCACCATTCACTTCCCTTCTCAATTTGCGTCGACAGTCTGGCTTTGCGTCTTCACGCAGGTCACGACTCACGTCCGTCGCAGGAGTCAGTCATGCTTTTTCAACGCACACCTTCGAAGTCGCTGTTAGCTTTGGCCATTCTTGTGGGCTTGAGCGGATGCTGCTGTGGAGTGCCTAAAAGCCAATATCGCATGAGCCAGATCAACGCCGCTCGCCTGCATGAGCAGGGACAGATGCTGGCCGGTCAACTCAACGAAGCTCAGCAGCTCGCCAATCAAATGGCGATGGATCGTCAGCAGCTCGAGCAGGCCAATGCCGACATGGCGAACCGCCTCAACCTCGCTAATCAGCGTGTTGACAACCTCATGGCGGAGCGAGAAAACGTCCACGGCAAGTACCGTGATCTCCTCGCGAGCACCGGCCAGAACGGCAATCCTCTTTCCAACGATGCCTCTCGACGACTCGAGGAACTGGCCCGACGATTCCCAGGCTTCGAGTTCGATCCCAAGACCGGCGTCAGTCGTTTCGACGAAACGATCCTGTTCGATTCGGGCAGCGACGTTCTTCGACAAGACTCCGCTCAGCTTCTGCGTGAGTTTTCAAACATCATGAACGACAACGAAGCCCGTCGCCTTAATATCCTCGTGGTCGGACACACCGATGACCAGCCGATCAACAAAGGCCCGACTCGCGCCAAGCACCCGACCAACTGGCACTTGTCGACCAACCGTGCGAACTCTGTCGTTCTTCAGCTGACCAAACTCGGCATCAACGATACTCGCCTCGGTTCTGCCGGTTACAGCATGTACCAGCCGGTCGCCGCCAACACCGATGGACGCGGACGTCAGCAAAACCGACGCGTCGAAATCTTCGTTCTCGCCCCCGACGCCGCCGTCGCCGGTTGGGATCCTGCGACCTCAAGACGATAAGTCGACTGGACGCAACCGCCACTTCCAAGTTAGAACCAACACCCCCGCCTTACCCACGGGGGTTTTCTTTTTCGCCAGGAGGGCCCCGACATGCCGCTGTTTTCGCTGGTCGTGCCGAGCTACAACTACGCCGCCTACCTGCCTCGTGCCATCGAATCGGTCCTTGTCCAGGCGTTTTCCGACTGGGAATTGATTATCGTCGACGATGGTTCTAAGGATGACACTGCCCACGTGATGGGGCGTTTCGTCCGCACCGACACCCGCATCCGCTACATCCGCCAGGAAAACGCCGGCGTTTCTGTGGCCCGAAATCACGGGATCAGCCTGGCGAAAGGCAGCTACATCCTCTGCTTCGACGCGGATGACGCCCTCGATTCGCAGGCTCTCGTCCATATCTTCGAGAGCATTTCTCTCCACCCTCGCATCAAAATTCACCTCGGCCACCATGTCTCCATCAACGAACACGGCCATCACAAAACCGCGAGAATGCAGCCCGAGTTTGAGTCACCGGAAAAAACATTCGCAGCATTCGTCAATCGCGACTTCGGCATCGTCCACGGTGCCATTATTGTCGCAAAAGACGTCTACACCCAGTTTGGCTATCCCGCTGGCGTCACGAATGGAGAAGACCTCGTCTTCTTTGGGCACTGTCTGGCGACCCATCAAGCGGTCCGTATTCCTCATGCCCTCGCTGAGATTTACACCCACGAAGGCCGAGCCCGTGATAATCTCGGACGCATCGAATCCACCGGCCTGAGCACCGTCGACCTCCTGTTCGATCCCGAAAAACTTCCCGCCAGCTGTCTGAAATACCGCAACGACTTCATTCTCCGTCGCACATTATCCCTGGCCCGCTCGTACTATATCCACGGCAAATACTCAGACGCCGCCCGCTGTTACAGCATCGCCTTCCGCCAGCGGCCTAAGGTCATGACCAATACCACGCACGCGGCCCGCTGGGTCAAATCCGGCATGTTGCAGTGGGTCAAGCAGAAGAAAAAAGCCGCCTGAGGAGTTCTGTCATGGCTGTTCCTCATGACTCATAACTCGAACCTCATGACATTTCAGTGGCTGTTCTCCCCCAAATAATCCGCTACATTTCAGAAAAGCGGGCAAAAACTTGCCAATCTGCTCGCTAACCGCTACGCTTCGGTTTGCTATTCGAGCCCTTTTCCAACTGCGAGAATTGATGCCAGTGTCAGCGACCCGTCCTTCTTTCGTCCCCGCTCACGAACTTCCCGATGACCAGAGAATCGTGCTGACGGGTGTCGGGCTGACCTCTCCAAACGGCAATCACCTCGCCGAATTCCGAGCCAATCTGCTGGCCGGCAAGTCGGGCGTTGTCGATTACGAGACACGCTACATGGGCAAAACCCTGGCGGGTGTTTGTAACTTCGACGAACTTAAGTACCAGAAGCGTAAAGACCTGCGTCGAGGAACCCGCGTCGGCTCGATCTCGGTTTACTGCGCCAACGAAGCCGTCATCGACTCCGGTATCAACTGGCTGGATTACCCCAAAGACCGCGTCGGCGTTTACCTGGGAATCACCGAACACGGCAACGTCGAGACGGAGAACGAAGTCTACGAAATCTCCAAATTCGATTACGACACGAAGGTCTGGACTCATCACCACAACCCCCGCACGGTTGCCAATAATCCGGCCGGCGAAGTCACGATCAACATGGGCATTACCGGCCCGCACCTAACCGTCGGAGCCGCCTGTGCCGCCGGAAACGCCGGTTTCATCCAGGCAGCCCAGATGCTCCGCCTTGGCGAAGTCGACCTCGCGATCGCGGGTGGTGTCTCAGAAAGCATTCACACCTTCGGCATCTTCGCCAGCTTTGCCAGCCAGGGCGCCCTCGCCCACAATGCGGACGCGACAAAAGCCTCTCGTCCCTTCGATATCAACCGCAATGGGATCGTTGTCGCCGAAGGGGGCGGTATTTGTACCGTCGAACGTCTCTCCGATGCCAAAGCCCGCGGTGCGAAAATTTACGGGGAAATCGTCGGCTACGCCATGAATTCCGATGCGACCGACTTCGTCCTCCCGGATTCCAACCGCCAATCTGAGTGCATTCATTTGGCCCTCAAACGTGCCGGTCTGCAGGCTTCGGACATCGACATCGTCAGCAGTCACGCCACCGCGACCGAACAAGGTGATATCGAGGAATGCAAAGCTCTCAACAAAGTCTTTGCAGGAACCAACGTCTCAATCAACAACACCAAAAGCTTCATCGGCCACGCCATGGGAGCAGCTGGTGCATTAGAACTGCTGGGCAACATTCCCTCGTTTCAGGATCATTATGCCCATGCCACCATCAACCTCGACAACATCGACGAACGCTGCCAGCTTCCAGGCCTTGTCATCAACGAGCCTCGAAAATTGAGCAAGGTTGACTATATTCTCAATAATTCTTTTGGGATGCTGGGAATCAATTCCGTGGTAATTGTCAAACGGTATTGATTCTGTCATCTTACACTGCTTAGGCGAGCGGGGGGTGTTAACCCCCTGTGTCTTCATTCGATAAGCAACGCTAATCTCCCGGGCAACGGATACAAGGGACACTTCTTCCATGGCACCTTCGGATATCAGACAGGTTATTCTCGACATTCTCTCGCGAATCGCGCCTGACGAAGATCTCTCCAACCTCGACGATTCCGTCTCTTTCCGTCAACAGATGGAACTTGACAGCATGGACTTCCTCGACATCGTCATGGAACTGCGCAAGCAATACCGCGTCCAGATCCCCGAAGAAGATTACCCCAACCTCGTCTCCATGGACAGCACTGTCAAATACCTGACCCCGATCCTCAAAGACACCCCCGCCAAGTAGTCCCGAAGAAGATTTACCACAGAGAACACGGAGTAGCACAGAGGCTCACGGAGGAAGAAAACGAACGGTTTTCAAACAGTTCTCTGTGTGTGACTCTGTGATCCCCTGTGTCCTCTGTGGTGAAATTTTCTGATCGTATCGACGTGAAATACGGAACCATCATCATCGGTGCGGGAATGTCCGGTCTGGCAGCCGGGATTCGACTGGCCTATTACGATCAGCCGGTTGTCATTCTCGAACGCCACACCACCATCGGCGGGCTTAATTCGCTTTATCGTCTGCGCGGACGCAATTACGACGTCGGGCTCCATGCGGTCACCAACTATGCGACCAAAGGGACCAAAGTCGGCCCTTTAAGCAAACTGCTTCGCCAGCTCCGCATCAGCTGGGACGACTTCGATCTCTCGCCGCAGAAGGGCTCCGTGGTTTCCTTTCCGGGGCATGACGTCAAATTCACGAACGATTTCGCTTTCTTTCATAGCGAAGTCGAACGGGAATTTCCGTCTCAGAAAGACGGCTTCGCCAACCTGGTCAACGCGATCAATACCTTCGACGAACTTGATCTTTCTCAAGAACCCGTCTCAGCCCGCACGGTTCTTCAGCGTCACATCACCGATCCGGTCCTCATCGACCTGCTCTTCTGCCCGCTGATGTTCTACGGCAGCGCGACTCCTCGCGACATGGATTTCAGCCAGTTCGTCGTCATGTTCAAGAGCATCTTTCAGCAGGGCTTCGGACGTCCTTATGCAGGGGTCCGACAGATCCTCAAAAAGCTCGTCCGAAAGTTCAAAGAACAAGGTGGCGAACTCAAGCTCCGACATGGCGTTCAGCAAATTCTCGTCAAAGACAGCAAAGCCTACGGCGTCATTCTCGATGACGGCACCCAACTCGAAGCCGACCATGTCCTCTCCTCCATCGGAGTTGCAGAGACACTGAAGCTCTGCCCCGGATACGAACGCATCCCCGAGGAAAGCCCCTCTTTCCGCCCCGGGGACATCAGCTTCTGCGAAACGATCTACGTCATCAAAGACCAGCCACGAGACCTCGGCCACGACCCGACGATCGTCTTCTATAATCGCGCCCCCGAATTCACTTACGACGTCCCCACTGAACCATGCGATCTCCGCAGCGGCATCATCTGCTCCCCCAACAACTTCAACTACGGCCTCGACGAACACGGTAACGAGATCCTCCTCGAAGAAGGGATCATGCGCATCACCGCGCTCGCCAATCCCGACTACTGGCTGAACCTCGATCCCGATGCCTATATCGCCGCCAAAGAGAACTGGGAGCAGCGAATTTACAACGCCTCCCTCGGCTACATGCCCGACTTCCGCAGTCAGATCCTCGACATCGACATGTTCACGCCCAAGACGATCAAACGCTTCACCGGCCACCTCAACGGCTGCGTCTACGGGTCCCCGGTCAAACACCTGCAGGGCAAAACGCCCATCAACAACCTCTACCTCTGCGGTACCGACCAGGGCTTCCTCGGCATCATCGGCTCCATGCTCTCCGGCATCACGATGGCGAATAATCACATCCTCTCCGCATCGTGATCTGTCGCGTCCCCGCCTGCCGACTCACTGGGAACAGAATACACGGATATGATTGGTATTTGGCTATAAAACTGTAAGACTCGTTTCGAGTCTTCGACACTCTTCAGTGCTACTGCGACAATGTTACGCCCGCTTCTGATTTCCCGATATTGATAGGTCCCCCCATGCCCGGTCTATTTGACACGTTCACTCTCAAAGACGTCACCCTCCGCAACCGCATTGTTGTCTCTCCGATGTGCCAATACATGTCGGTCGAAGGCGTCGCCAACGATTGGCATAAGGTCCATTACACCTCGCTGGCCCGTGGTGGTGCAGGACTCGTCATCCTCGAAGCAACGGCTGTCTCCCCGGAAGGGCGAATTAGCTGGGGTGATGCAGGCCTTTGGAACGATGAACAAGCTGCGGCCCTCGAACCGATCATCAAAGCCATCAAAGAATGGGGCGCGGTCCCCGGACTCCAGATTGCCCACGCCGGACGTAAAGCCTCTGCCAATCGTCCCTGGGAAGGCGATGACCATATTCCCGAAGGCCAGCCGAATTCCTGGGAGACGATCGCCCCCTCGGCGGTCCCGTTCGGCGCCAATCTCCCGCGGGTTCCGCGCGAGATGTCTTTGGAAGAGATTGCCCGCGTCCAGGCAGATACCGTCAAATCCGTCGAGCGCGCCCGTGACCTCGGCTTCGAGTGGCTGCAAATGCACTTCGCCCACGGCTACCTCGCCCAGAACTTCTGGTCGCCCCTCTCGAACAAACGAACTGACCAATACGGCGGCAGCGCAGAAAACCGCGGTCGTTATGCCCTCGAGACCCTCGCCGCTGTTCGAAAAGTCTGGCCGGAAAATCGTCCGCTCGCAGTCCGTTTCAGCGTCGTTGAATTCGATGGTAATGACGAACAGAGGCTCACCGAATCCATCGAGCTGCTGAAGAAGATGAAGCAAGCCGGCCTCGATACCGTCGATGTCTCCATCGGCTTCAACACGCCGGACGCCCAAATTCCCTGGGGCCCGAACTTCCTGGGCGAAATCGCCAGCCGCGTCCTCCGCGAAACAGGACTCCCTGGCACCACCAGCTGGTATATCGATGGCCCAAAAGGTGCCGATACTCTCATCCGCGAAGGCAAAATTGACTTCGCCACCATCGGCCGACCGTTCCTGGCCAATCCACACTGGCCGTACTTCGCCGCCAAGGAACTGGGCGTGGAAAATCCTGCGTGGAAGACCTTACCGTCTGCTTATGCTCACTGGTTATCACGCTATCGATAAGACAGCAAACAGATCGTGATTTGCGGGGCTCTGCCACGTTTATAAAAGGATTCTAAGATCAGCTTAGAATCCTTTTTCGTTGTCATGTTGAGCACTTAAGAGCTTAAGAGAGGGAACTTGCATGCTTCCCAAAAATGAAAAGCTCACCGCAAAACAAAACATAAAAGAATTTGTATTTGTTGTTGCGTGTTTGCTGTACCCATGTTACAAACGTGCGAAGTGACTCTTTATCTCGGCAATCATTCGCACGCATCTGCACATCACATCGCTCATCCATTCTTCTGTAAGGGCTGTCACCATGAAAAGAAACGCATTTACGCTGATCGAGCTTTTGGTTGTCATTGCGATAATTGCGACTCTTGTCGCCATTCTCCTCCCCGCTGTTCAGCAGGCCCGCGAAGCTGCCCGACGTAGTACCTGCAAAAACAACCTCAAGCAAATCGGACTCGCCCTGCACAACTATCACGACACCTTCAACACGATGCCTCCCGGCACAATGAGAACCAGTCACCTTGCCTGGAGCTGTCTCATTCTCCCGAATCTGGAACAGGGTTCTCTCTACGACGCCATCGCAGCCACCGGTGCATTCAACGCCCAAGCTGCCGACAATACCCCCTCGTGGGATGCGATCACTGATTTGACAACCACAGGCAACCGGCTCGCCAGTTCCGTCATCCCGTCTTATATCTGCCCGTCTGACGGAGGTAAAAACGTCAACGACCGCCTTCGTGCTGAAATCCCTTCCGGAAGTGGTACCTATTACAGCTTCGGAAAATCCAACTACGTTGGCTCTTTCTCAGCTCTTTACAACAACACCGATCCCGTCGCGACCAATGCAGGCAGCGACCGACCAACCGTTTTCTATGAGAACTCCAACGTCAAATTTGCGGACTTCACAGACGGCCTGAGCAACTCGTTCCTCGTCACCGAACGTGAAGAACGCATTGGAAGCGGACCTGCCGGCAGCCTCTGGATCGGCTATCACAGCAATCCCGGAGCGGCCATCGGCCTCACTATCGAAGAGTTCCAGGTTCGCTTCCGCGTCGAACGGGTCTCCAATGACACTGATTACATCATCAACGGCGACAGCGTCTACAACCCCAGCAGCAAGCACAAGGGTGGTGCACAGTTTCTCATGGGAGACGGGGCCGTCCGCTTCGTCGGAGAAAACATCAATCTCCGTCAGTACGCCGCCATCGGAACCATCAACGGGTCCGAAGTCATCGGAGAATTCTAATCGTCTCACGTCAGTCCTGTTGTCGTGTCAAATCCATTTCCTTCGGCAATTCCTATCGGACGTGAACTTATGAAAACGATTTTCTGCTCTCTCCTGACGCTGTTTCTAGCTGTCCTCAGCGGCTGCAGTGGTCCGCAAGGCCCTGAGGTCGCCCCTGTATCTGGAAAGGTCACTCTCGACGGACTACCCCTCAACGGTGCCCTCGTGACTTTCTATCCCCAGGATGGGCGACCATCCATGGGAACGACCGATTCATCAGGCAGTTATGCCCTCAATTACACCCGTGACCAACCTGGCGCGATCGTTGGCGATCACATCGTCCGCATCACGACTGGCCTTGTGAGCGGTGAAGAAACACAAAAGGTTAAAGAAACCGTCCCTGCGAAATACAACTCCCAATCCGAACTGACCGCCTCCGTCAGCAAGGACAACAACACCCTCAACTTCGACCTGAAAAAATAACCCCCGTCAGCCCACACCTATCCAAGCCCGCTGCCACCCGAACGGCTGCGGGCTTTTTCGTCTCCTGACTGTGGCAATTTGCCCTGCTGCTTCCCCTCTGTGGAAAAACGCTTCCCGTCTGCTACACTTCTGTATTCCGCGTTTCGACACGTCTTTCACAGCAGAAGAGGCCATGGCTAAAGATTTTCTCAAGGATGTCAAAGATCATTACGACGTCATCGTGATCGGTAGCGGCCTGGCTGGCCTGACGGGTGCGAACGTCCTCGCCAAACAGGGCTACTCTGTCCTCCTCCTCGAGCACCATTATCAGCTCGGCGGACTGGCGACCTGGTTCAAACGCCGTGGCGGACACATCTTCGATATTTCCCTCCACGGCTTTCCCAACGGCATGGTCAAAAGCTGCCGGAAATACTGGACGAAGGAGATCGCAGACTCGATCGTCCAGCTCAAAGGTGTCCGTTTCGAGAATCCTCAGTTCTCTCTCGAAACGACCTTTGACCGCGAAGACTTCACGAACATCATGATCGAGAAGTTCAAGATCCCATCTGAGACCGTCAAAGCCTTCTTTGACACCGCTCGCAGCATGAACTTCTATGACGACCAGCAGATGACCACCCGGGAGCTGTTTGAAAAGTTCTTCCCCGGCCGCTCGGATGTCGTTCGTCTACTCATGGAGCCAATCACCTACGCCAACGGCTCGACCCTCGAAGACCCTGCCATCACCTACGGCATCGTCTTCTCCAACTTCATGAGCAAAGGGGTCTTCACGTTCCAGGGCGGCACCGACAAGCTCGTCCTGCAAATGAAGGACGAACTCGAACGCAACGGCGTCGATATTCGCATCCGCTCGCTGGTCGAGAAGATTGAAGTCTCTCCCGATAAACGCGTCACCGCAGTGCACGTCGGCGGCAAACGGATTACCTGTGATGCTGTCCTGTCAAACTCGAACCTGAAGAACACGATTCTGAAGCTCGTGGGCGAGGAACACTTCGATCCTGCTTACGTCGCCGAGACGAACGCGGTCCGTCTCAACAACAGCAGCTGTCAGGTCTACATCGCCCTCAAAGAAGGCGAGAAGTTTGATTACATCGGCGACCTGCTGTTCCATTCGGAACACTCCGGCTTCGATATCAAGTCGATGCTGAGCAAAGATATCAGCAGCCGGACTTTCTCACTGTACTACCCGGAGACACGCCCGGAGAACGACCGCTACCTCATCGTCTCCTCAACGAACGCCAACTACGAAGACTGGGCGAATCTCAGCGAAGAGCAGTACGAAGCCGACAAAAAGCAGCTCTGCGAAACAACCCTCGACTGCCTGGAAAAATACATCCCGGACGTACGACAGAAGATGGACTGGGTCGAAGCCTCAACGCCTCGCACATTCCAGCACTACACTCATCACCCCGCCGGCGCATCGTTCGGTACGAAGTTCGAAGGCCTGAAAGTCTCTCAGACCCTCCCGGAACAAATCAAAGGACTCTACCATGCTGGCTCAGTCGGGATCATCATGTCCGGCTGGCTCGGCGCCATGAACTATGGCGTCATCGTTTCCAACGAACTCGACAAGTACCTCGCCGCCAACCGCACCTCGGCCGCTGTTTGAGAGATTTCACCACAGAGAACACAGGGGATCACAGAGTCTCACAGAGAAGACTTACTGAAACTCTTTGTCTGTATTCTCTGTGAGACTCCGTGACCTCTGTGGTAAAAAATTCTTTATGCATCTCGATGAAATCAAAGCCGCCATTCCTCACCGTGAGCCCTTCCTCTGGGTTGATGAAGTCGTCGAACTCACCGAGTCGAAGATCATCGCGAAGAAAACCCTCGATCCCAAAATCGATCTCTTCGCTGGCCACTACCCTGCCTACCCCATCCTCCCGGGCGTCATCGGCTGCGAGATGACCTTTCAGGCTGCTGCGATTCTGATGTCGAAGATCGCACCCGTCGTGGAAGGCAAAGTCCCCGTCGTCACCCGTGTCAACAATGTCCAGTTCCGCAAGATCATGCGCCCCGGCCAGACCGTCCAGATCGAAGCCGAACTGACGGAAAAAATGGGCGACGTTTACCTGTTCAACGGCAAAGTCCTCTCCGAAGGCAAACCTGCGACACGCCTGGAATTCGCAGTCACTGTGGCTCCTGTTGAAAGCTGATTTCTGCTTTCATTCCCTGCGTTTCACGAATGAACGACAGCGCGCTCCTGGAATCAGCTGCCCCCGTCTTCGCTCTCTTCTTGCGTTCTCGGACGGTAAATAATCTTAATCGGCACTTCCTTAAACGGCAGTGTCTCGCGTAGGACCCCGGCCATATATCGCTGCCACGCCGTATCAAAAATTTCTGGGTCGTTGACCTTGAGCACAATCGTCGGCGGCTGAATCGCGACTTGGGTCGCGAAGTAAATTTTGGGGATGCGCCCCTTTCGCATGGGAGCAGGATTCGCGTCCATCGCCCCGTGGACGATCTTGTTGAGCTTGCCAGTCGACATCCGCAGGATGGATTGTTTGTAGATCGACTGCGCCAGGTTGATCACACGCTTCGTATTGTGATCGTCCTTGGCTGTGATGTAAGCCACAGGCACGTGTCTCATCGATGAGAACGATCTCTGCAGATACTCCGTCCAGCGGTCCGGCGTCATCCCGGCTTCTTTACCAAGGTCCCATTTATTGACGACGAAAATACAGGGCTTGTAATGCGACTGGATCTCGGAGACGAGTTTCTTATCAACGGACGAAATCGTTTCCTGTGAGTTGAAAAACATCAGGACGACATCGGCCCGTCGGATACTCTTCTGGGCACGCACGAGGCTATAAAACTCAATGTCGCTGGCGAGGCTCTTCTTCTTGCGAACCCCTGGCGTATCGATCGCCACAAACGTCTTCTCATCGAGTTCGAAACGCAGGTCGACACTGTCGCGGGTCGTGCCAGGCACTTCGCTGACGATCATTCGGTCCGTTTGGGCGATCGCATTGATGAACGTACTCTTGCCGACATTCCGACGTCCGACGATCGCCAGTTTGAGTTCGGGCTCTGTCGAAAGCTCATCGCCTTCGGCCATCTCGTCTTCGTCGGCTTCCGGAAGCATCTCGAGGATGTCTGCGAGCAGTTCCTTGCGATTCCGGTTCGCCTTCACGCTCGTCATGATCGAAGGGACATTCATCAGTTTATAAAACTGCGGAATCTCCAGATCGGTCTTGGTCGAGTCGCATTTGTTGACGACCAGCATCACAGGCACGCCGATCTTCCGGACGCGCGAAGCGACTTCCTCATCGAGCGCTGTGACCCCTGCCGTTCCATCGACGACAAACAGGATCAGATCCGCACTCTCAATCCCGATTTGAATCTGGTGCTCAATGTGTTCCGATAGGTTATCTTCATCGACAATCCCGATACCGCCGGTATCGACGAGCTCGAAGTAGCGCTCCTTCTCATGGAACAGGTATTCCACCCGGTCGCGCGTCACGCCAGCGGTCGGATCGACGACGGACACGAACTTCCCAGCCAGCCAGTTCATAATGCTGCTTTTGCCGACATTTGGTCGACCAACGATAACAACCTGAGGCACCGGCATCGAGAAATTCACTTTCGGGAAGAAGCAATCGCGGAAAAGTTCGGTAATATACCAAGTTTCCACCAAAAATTTTAGAGTCTCCCCCACCCGATTGGCCACTCATGGCGATTTCCGCTCTCGAAGACGAACTAAAACGCTTTGGTCCCGGCTCAACGTCAGAGCCGATGTCAGTCGTTAACGCCCAGGCGTACTGCAAACAACTGGCTCTGTCGCACTACGAGAATTTCCCGGTTGTCACCCGACTTCTGCCGAAGTACATCGTTCAGGACTTCTACAACATCTACGCTTTTTGTCGCTGGGCCGACGACCTTGGCGACGAACTCGGAGACCGCGATCGTGCTCTCCAGTACCTCGGCTGGTGGCGCGACGAACTGGCTGCCTGTTACGCTGATTCTCCCCGTCACCCGGTTATGGTCGCGTTGAAGGAGACTGTCAGAGCGTATGAAATCCCATCAAAGCCGTTCGAAGACCTCATTTCTGCCTTCGAGCAGGACCAGACGATCACGCGGTACAATGATTTCGACCAGCTTCACGATTACTGCAAACGCTCTGCGGACCCTGTCGGCCGACTCGTCCTTTATCTCGCCCGCTCCGCGAACGACCTGAACTTTCCACTTTCCGACAGCATCTGCACAGGCCTCCAACTTGCCAACTTCTGGCAGGACGTCGCCCGCGACTATCAGAAGATCGACCGCATCTACCTGCCAAAATCATCCATGGATCAGTTCGGCATCACGGAAGCCGACATCGCCAAAGGCATTTCCACCCCGTCATTTCGCGAACTGCTCGCCATGGAAGTTCGACGCGCCAGACGCTTTCTCGAAACCGGCTGGCCTCTCGTTGACAACGTCCCGAAAGATTTCCGCTTCGATATCAGCCTCTTCATCCGTGGCGGGTTGGCAATTCTCGACAAGATCGAAAAGCACAATTTTGCCGTCCTCGAATCCCGCCCCAAACTCAGCAAATACGACTTCCTGAAACTCAGCATGCAGACCATGTGGAGCAAACGGCCGTGAGCGTTCCGCTCCGATATCTGATCAAATAAACCAGAAACAAACAATCGCGATCGCCGTTGGTCCAAGAGCTCCCATGAGCAAGCCAAGCGGACTGATCCCAACTGAACCGAATGTTTTTGAAGTTTGCAGAATCCCAACCCCGGCAGGGTTCGGAGCATTTGCAATGACTGTCAATCCCCCGCCGGTCACTGCACCGGCGACCAAGGCATACTTCAGATCATCGCTGATACCTTCGACCAGCGATCCGAGATAGGTCAGGGCTGCGTTGTCGGTAATTGCGGTCAGCGCGGTCGCTCCGAAGAAGAGCATCGCACCGTCCAGTGAGGCAATCAGAGGCTTGAGCCAGTACTGCTGCAGGCTCCCCAGCGTCACCAGCCCCGCGAGGAAGAAACCAACCAGCAGCCCTTCACGCAGTTTGAGTTGATCCTGATATTCACGAGTCGCTGTCGTGAGTCCCAGGAAGAGCATCGCGATTCCAAAGAAGACATCAGGATGGTGTGCAAAGTAAACCACCGATGCCAGGAACATCACATGCAGGACCGTCAGCCAGCCTGGAACCTGTTGAGTTTGCTTTTCACAATCACCGATCGCCAATAGTTCGCGCCGGAAGATCATGGTCACAATGATGGTGGAGACAACCGTGCTGATCGCTGCTCGCCAGCCGAAGTGTGTGAGCATGAAGATTGAATCCCAATGCCACTTATGCGCGACCATCAACACCGGTGGAGCTGCGAAGTGTGTCAGCGTTCCCCCGATCGAAATATTGACGAACAGCAGCCCCAGCGTCGCATAGGCCAACCCGGTACTCAGACCATGGTCGAAGTAGCGACGCTTGAGCAGAATCGCCAGCAGCGTCATCGCAGCCGGTTCCGTAATGAACGATCCCAGCAAAGGCCCAATTGCGAGGGCGGTTACATAGAAGCCAACCGATTCCGGAACGGGCAGCAGACGGGCCCCGGCATTGAGAATCTTTTCACCTAGCGCGACAATCGGTCGCGTCGCGGCAATCACCATCACGACGAGGACGAACTTGGCTTCGGTATAATTCAGGCTTTCGATGTACTCGACAGCCTTCTCCACCGATCCTTCTAAGGCGGCAATTCCGACAAACAACACCGCTGCCCACAACCCGAAGACAACTTCCGTTTCTGCCAGAAAGTGCAACAGATTCTCAGGGATTGAGCCCTTCGGGTATTTGTGAGCCCAATGAGCAAATCGCTTCACCGTGAAGGTGTGAAGAACTGCGAGAACAAACAGAATGGTGGCCAGAATCTCAAGACTTGTCGGCTGCATCTTTTCTCACATCGAATCTCAACGGCGGTCGCAAATCATCGCGCATGACAGCGACTCGGTATCATTCGTCTGATCGTGATGAACGAAATCAATAAGTCAATCATATGACCTGATGCGGTAAAACATCGAGGCGGTCATGATGGTAGCAAATTCAGTCGGAGACCTGCAGAGATGGACTGCAAAGCATTCTAATTTCGAGCAAATTCAGGCTTCCGCGGTCGCCTGGACGGTGATGTGTCTGGCCATGTCCGAATCGGTCTCAGGGAAGTCACTGCGGTAGTGGACGCCGCGGGATTCACGTCTTGCCTCTGCGGACGCGAGAACCGTTCGGGCAATCAACAGCATGTTCTGGAATTCCCAGCCGAAGACCTGGGAAAACTCGCGCCGACAGACATAGCGATCCCAGAATTCGACCTGACCCGATGCCTGCATGAGGCCTTGCACATTGCGAACGATCCCCGCGCGGCGCCACATCAGGCTGGCGAGGGAGTTTCGGAGGTCGGTAATGTTGAGTTGTTCTTCTTCGCCGTTGTTTGGTTCGACGACGGAAGTCTTCATCGGCCAGGCAGTGAAGAGGTCTGGCAGGTTAGAGGCAACGTCCGCTGCACCTCGTCCGGCTCGTTGTCCGTAGAAAAGGCCTTCGAGGAGCGAATTGGATGCCAGTCGGTTGGCACCGTGAAGCCCGCTGGAGGTGACTTCACCTGCTGCCCAGAGGCCGGGAAGCGTCGTTTTGCCCTGTTTGTCGACCGTCAAGCCACCGATCATGTAGTGCGCACCGGGGCGGACTGGGATCTGATCATGCATCAGGTCCAGTCCGAACTTCGAGCAGACGTCTGCGATGTTTGGAAAACGGCTGGCGACCATCTTTTTATCGAGGTGTCGCAGGTCGAGGTAAACGCATGGATGCTGCGTTTTTTCCATCTGATCCGTGATCGCCCGGCTGACGATATCACGTGGAGCCAGTTCCAGCTGCGGGTGATAGTCCTCCATGAAGCGATAGCCAGTTGAATCGCGCAGATAGGCTCCTTCGCCACGGACTGCTTCGGAGATGAGGTGACGCGATCCCCCCGCGATGTACAACACCGTCGGATGAAACTGGATCATCTCCATGTCGCGCAGCTGAGCCCCGGCTCGAAATGCCAACGCGTGCCCGTCGCCGGTCGCGATCTCCGGGTTGGTTGTCTCGCGGTAAAGTTGCCCCGCCCCGCCGGTCGCGAGAATCGTCTGCTTGGCCCAGATGAAGGTCTTGCCGTGTTGTGCATTCCAGACAAGTGCACCGACACACCGGCCTTCATGAGTCAGAAGGTCAATCGTGAAGGTGCGTTCCCAGGTTTGAGTGCCGGGTTTGCTTTTGACCCGATCAACCATCGCCCGCATGACTTCGCGACCGGTGGCATCTCCAAGGGCATGGACAATCCGGCGATGGCTATGGCCACCCTCTTTGGTGAGGGCGAGTTTCCCGTCCGCAAAGTCAAATTTCGCCCCATACGAAACGACCGACTCGATCAGTTCAGGAGCTTCTTTGACAACCGCTTCGACGACATCCGCGTTGCACAGCCCAGCTCCCGCGATCATCGTGTCATAAGCATGGTTGTCGAACGAATCAGAGGGATCAAAGACACCGGCGATCCCGCCCTGGGCCCAGGCGGAATTCGACAGCTGAAGGACGTCTTTGGTGACAATAATCGTTTCGAGATTGTTGGGGATCTCGAGAGCAGCCTGGATGCCGGCGATGCCGCTGCCAATCACCAGCACATCAGCAAATGCGTGAGGGATCCGCTTCGGATTAAATCGCACGAGGTGACGACGACGAATCGGAATCTCAAGATGTTGCTGCATATAAATTTTTTCGACGTCGCCTTAACTATCACTTCTCCCTTGAGCGAAGAAGGTGCCCGAAGGGCAGATGAGGGGCGGCATCAGGCAATGTTCCGCCCTCATTATTCTGTCAACGCCACAGGCAAAGATCGACGATTCCTCGCATCTCATGCACTTGCAGCGTCAACTTCCACCAGACTAACCAATAAACTCAAGCTGTGTCGGATTGGGAATAATCCCTGCCTTGAAACCTTCGTCGAGCAGTCGGGCGACTGCTTCCCGTCCGCGAGGACCGAAGTCCAGCGTCCAGTCATTCACATACATCCCGACAAACTTGTCGGCCTGCGAATGATCCAGATCGCGTCCGTATTGGAGAGCATGATCAAGAGCTTCTTTGCGGTGAGCTAAGCCATATTCGATCGATTGTTTCAGGTGACGAGTGATGGTCTCCATGGCTTCATGGCCAAGGTCCTTGCGGATCGCATTGCCACCCAGCGGCAAAGGCAGGCCCGTTTTTTCGCCCCACCAGACGCCCAGATCGACGATCAGTTTCAATCCCTGGGTACCATAGGTCAGCTGACCTTCGTGAATGCAAAGACCAGCATCAACTTTGCCTGCTTCGACGACATTAAGAATCTCATCAAACGGGTAAACGACAGCATGAAAGTCATCGCCCAAGAGCAGCTTGAGAGCAAGAAAAGCCGTCGTCAGCTTGCCAGGGACTGCAATCGTCTTCCCTTTGAGAGCTTCGATCGACATGTTTTCTCGGGCAACCACCATCGGCCCGTATCCATCGCCGACACTCGCCCCGCAGGCACACAATGCGTATGTGTCGGTCATGTAGGCATAACCATGCAGCGAGACGGCTGTCAGTTCGAGCTCGCCTTTGAGGGCACGGTGATTCAGGGACTCGATATCCTGCAGTTCATGGATATAGCGATACTTCCCGGTCTCGATCTTGTCGTTAGCAAGTGCGTGGAACATGAACGCATCGTCCGGGTCCGGGCTATGTCCAATGCGAATAGTGATTTGATCCTGAGTGGTTGCAGTCGTCATGGTCGATCCTGATCGATTCGAAATGGTGTCTGTGCAGTTGTTGCAAGAAGAAAGTTGTCGCTAGCAGCGTCATGTTTCTAAGCAACTAACCGCAGACCCAGAAAGTTATTCACACCTTGGAAGGTAACTGTGTGGCTGCGGAATCGCAACACCTGGCGCCGATTGGCTATTCCTGTTTGGCAGGCTCTGCCGGAATCAATGCCTGTTGAATCAGTTCCGGGGGGAGTTCCTGCATCAAATTGATCACCTGAGGCGAATTGGCCAGCCGGAACGTCAGTTCTTTGAAAGTCCACTTCTGCTCCGCTGTCGCATCCGCTTCGAGGTACAGGCCCCCGGTCGACTTGGATCCGGTCATCGGGATCGTGAATTTCGCAGTGATGGTGTTGTCTTTTTCATTCTTAGTCACGATGGCCGTGTCATCGAGCATGCCCGTCTGGATTGGCTCTCCCAGCGATTCGACGACTTCCGGATTCTTGATGGCTGCTTCCACTGCTTCGCGGTAGGGCGAACTGTTTTTGACCCCTTGAATCCCGCCCCAGTACATCAACCCGCCACACCCGCCGATGAACACCAGCATTGACAGGCATCCCGACGGAAGTGCCCACGCCCAGTTGCGTTCCAGCCAGGCTTCATCGGGAGGCAGTGGTTGATTCGGAGCAGGTGTAGTCATGACTCGTCAGTTTGAGAATTCCCGCCAGGCTCACTGCATTGGGTGAGCGGCGATTCGTGAGAAAGTTGGTGGAAAGACCAGGAATTAGAGGAGGCAGTTGCACTGATTCAAATTCAAAATGTAAATATTCGTCTCCAGCGTAACCCATCACGAACAAAAGAAAAACCGACGGGCGTGACTGGCATCACCCGTCGGTTCAAATTCAGCGGAATCCTAGGAGTTGACTTACAGGTTCGAATTCGCGAACTCGGCAATAATGCGACCAATGGCAGCCAGAAGTCCTGCACGAACTTCTGCGACGCCCACGATCGTCTTTTCCTTACGATCCAGAGTCACCTGAACGTAGTCATCGCCAGCCGCCAGCCCTGCGACCATCTGCTTGCGGAATGGCTCGGTGTCTTTGTTCTTGGACTGTGCATCAACGGCTTTGGCAATCGCGAGCAGGTGAGCATGGTAATAAATCATGCGGCCATCGGCAGGACCAGCTTCTGCACTGCTGACCTTCTTGATCGATTCCTTCAGCTTCGCCAGAGTATTCTCGCCAACTGAAAACCAGACGGTGTCTTTGCCGGTTCCAATGAAGACGACAGCTTTCGTTCCGAACAGGCTGGCGAATCCTGGAGAGATCTCGCCATCGACTTCCACCTTGTGGATCTCGACGCCAGATTCGGTATCGACGTTCATCGTGGTCTTGGCAAACTTCTCCAGTTTTGGGTAGTCCTCAACCATCTGCTTCATCAGGTCGGGCTTGGTGACGAGGAATCCACCGATGACTTCGTAAGAATCTCCGACGGCATGAGCATCATAGAAGCCGTCGACGACTTTAGCTGTCAGGCCGTCTTTGAGCATGTCGAGGAACTTGTTGCCCAGAGACTTGGCGGCTTCTTTCTGTGCGTCATCCCATTTCTTCACGGAAGGGATTTTCTCTTCCATGGGCTTACGCAGAGCATCATAGAAGACAGTCAGGTGCTTGATGCGAAGTTCGTCCAACGCAAAATTGACACGTAGAGCAGAGGCTGCGTTAGCGTCAACGGCCATTGTCGCAAACTTGCTCGGAGCAGCTGCCTGGTCATCAATGCTCTTTTCGAGTGATGTTCCAGGAATTGCAGACAGAGACAGGTTTCCCTTCCCCAGCGATGTTTTGATATCCGTGTTCCAGTCAGCCCCGACTTTGGCTGATTCCGCGAAGAATCGCTCAATCTCTTCCAACTGTTGTTCTGCACCAATCTTACGAAGATTGAAGACCCCTTCGGACTCATCTTTCTTCTTGACGATCCCTGCCATCAGGTTTGTCTTTAGAGTGGTCATCGATTTCGCGCGGTCAGCCTGGCCAGCTGGATCGTTTGGATCATTTTCGAATCCGACGATCCAGTCCTTGTTGGCAAAGTCCCCCAGATTGACACCCTGCATTGGGTCGTATTTTGGCGGGATCAGTTTTTGATCTTCTGCGAAGTTCGCGTAGCCTTCTTTGGCGGCATTCTCTTCATAGCGCGCAAAGCCAATGTAAGCCCCTGCTAATTTGAAGAAGTTGCGTTGGATCTGAATGTAATTGACCCCAAGCGGCTTCAAGTTCCTCTGCAGAAAGTTGTTCAGATTGTTGACTGGAAAGCTTGTGCGGTACTGCTCTTTCTTCGCATTGGGGTCGAGAATGACATCGACTCGGATTGGTCGTTTGGTATCAATCCCCGGCATGAACACCTTCAGATTCGGTTCGACCTTATTCTTCCACGCGGCTGCATCTCCGCCGAGCTTCGCGACCATGAACTCCAGGTCTTCCAACAAACGGTCAACACCTGGTTGCAGGACCGTTACTTTCGGAGGTTCAGGAGCAGCGGCAGCTGGTGCCTGTGCCGACGCGAATTGAGCACTGGCGATCAGCACGAGAGTTGAAAAGGCGAATCGAGGAATTGTCATCGTTTGTACGTCCTTGGTGAGTATTCGTCGGGGGCAGGGATGTCGTATGTCGTCCCGACAAAGAGATCATCCTGGATTGCCTGGCTGGCCTGAATTCACTGGCTACCCAAAGCAACGATCCTGCAAGTGTATTGGGAGACGGGAGTTTGGAAAAGTCAGAATTACATCGACTCTTCCGTCCAAAAATTTTAACAAACTGACAACTCCCTGCTCGCTGAGCAATCTGCTCTGGAGCCTAACCTCTCTTTCTGATGCAATTCGCGCCGTCAATTCTCAGAAACCACCCCTCTTCGACGTACTTGGATGTAAACCTATGTCGCAGAAGATGTTCTCTCAATTCAGCGTGAATCGGATCTTCCAGATCGCGGTGCTGTCAGCCCTGTTGAGCACGATCTGCACACTCCATGCCGAAGAGCCAACCTTGCGCGTTCTTGTCTCCAATGATGGCTCAACATTCATCGGGACTGTCGAACCAAATCAGTTTGGATACCGACTCATCAGCAACGGCCGGACAGAACTGGTCAACCCGGGAGAGGTCCGCTGCGTCGCCGAAAGCCTCGAAGATGCCTACCGTCTCATGTCCCAGGAAATGGAACAGTTTGTGGCGAAAAACCAACTCAAAACGACCGCTGATTCCCACTTCCAGCTCGCCCGGTGGTGCTATCAGCACGGCCTTTATCCTCAAACACAACGCGAACTCGCCGAAGCCCTGACGCGAGATCCCAAACATACCGCCGCTGCTGAACTGGCCAAGAAATTCGCCCCACGCGATGGAGAAGGCGGAAAATCCAGCGATTCAGCGTTCATCGATTCCTTAAAAGCAACAAAGTCTCACGACGAACTACGCAATAAGATCCTGATTCAAAGCGTCGAAGTCGAAGTCACTCCGCTGGCGAATCTTTCAAAAGAACTTGCCAGTGATTTTCAGAAGATGCAGCCTGTTTTGGCCACCAATTGTGGCAAAGGCGGTTGTCATGACCCGACGACCAATCGCGAATTCGTGTTCTTGCACCTTCCTCGCGATGGAGGGATGTACCGTGCTCGTCTGGAACAGAACATGTCTGAATTAGCTGATGCAATGAATCGCGCGGGAAGCATTGAGCAATTCAACACTCTTGTTACTGGAAAAAATGATGTCCACCCCGGCGTCCTGTTCCCGGGGCCGTTTGGCAAGGATCGTCTCGACGTTTTCACCACCTGGACGAAGTCCTACGGCAAACATGCGGCGATTCCACTGACCTCTGAGACCACGATCGCCAAGAAAATACCGGGCGTTAATCACCTCACGACGCCAATCCAGCAGGTCAGTTTTGAGCAAACCCAGTCCGCAGTTGCTCTCTCGAAAGAAGCCGCGAAAGCTCGTGAAATCGAGGCAACACTCGAAAAAGCACGTCAGGACCACAAAACCGACGCCTTCGACCCCAGCCTGTTCAATAACAAACGTCCTTGAAAGCTCGATTTTACTTCGATTAGCTTAGACAGAACTCGTCGATCATCTTTCCGTAGACTTCTGTCCCGAGTTTGAGCTGTTCCAGGCTGATCCATTCATCGACGGTATGAGCCTGAGCGATGTTTCCCGGTCCGCAGACGACCAGCTTTTTTAAGTCCGCAAATGCTGCTCCGTCAGTGCCGTAGCAAACGGTCTGGGACTTTTGTTTTCCGCAGAGTTTGAGCATCGTCTGAATATGCGGCGCATCAGGTTCCACCCACAAAGGCGGAAACTCCGAGCGAACCTGAAACTCAATGCCATATCGCTGCGCAGCTGCTTTGGCTCGTTCCATCAACTCCCCGGGAGACTGCCCCGGCATGGGTCGAAATAAAACCTGGCAGATCGATCGAGAGGGCTTCACGTTAGAGGCTGTTTTTTCATCATGAAAAACGATGTTCCAGCTGACGATGGGAGGATCAAACTTGTCGTTCTGCCACCTGGGATTAGAAGAAGTCTCATCGTGAATTGCTTTCATCTCGCTCAGAAATGGAATCATCGCAAGATTCGCACTCAAGCCCTCCGCTGAGCTGGAGTGAGCTGCGATCCCGTGGGAGATTGCCTTGAAGCAATGGATCCCTTTGTGTGCATGAACGACTTCCAGCGTCGTCGGCTCGCCAATAATTCCGACGACCTGGCGCTGCACCATTTCCTGGTAAATCTGAGACTTGGCAACGACGTGCGTTGCACCGACATAACCAACTTCCTCGTCTGAAGTGCAGACGACATAAACCGGCTGCTTCCAGGTTGATGTAAGCTTCTGCTCAACCGCAGTCAACCAGCAGGCCAGAGATCCTTTCATGTCGCAACTCCCGCGACCATATAACTTGCCATCAGCCTCAGTTGTCTGGAAAGCGGTTCCGCCGGATGGGCCTTTCCATATTACGGCTGGGACGACATCGGTGTGCGAGAAATAAGCGAGCCCGCCCGATCCGCTGCCTCGTTTTCCCAGCAGGCAGGATTTCGTAACTCCATTATTGTCAACATATTCCACTCGCTCGCAGTCGAAACTCCAGCCGGTCAGGATGTCTTCAACAAAAGACGTCACCTCACGATTAGAGGTCGAGCTGACAGACGGAAAGCGAACAAGTTCTGTTGTCAGTTCCTTGGCTCGCATTCCTTTTACCCTGGCTTTATTCATTGATGAGGTGATTTTGGGGAGTCTCTCCAGGCCTTGGATCGGCCAATCCCTCGTTGATGTTCATGAGAACTTGGCGAAATCATCGTCAGGACCGGTTCAAGGTACTTTCTCGGTATGACCAAAACAATCCCTATAGACGTCACAAATTCACGCGAGTCGACGGATTGAGTCAACTTCTCCGGGGTCATAACCGATATAGCAGTTACAGACCGTACCACCCTCACAACCGGTACAGTCTGACATAGCGACTTTTCAGCTGCTTGCATGGATGCCAGCGGATGGAGAGTCTTTCCAGTAATCTCGATGTCGGCCCATTGGCAGACCCTCACGACCGCTCAAGAGGCAGCGCATGAACTTCTGGCCAGGACAATCAGGACGATCGAGGTCGGCAACGGCTGTGAAAACCACATTCATGTGGAAGAGCTGGCGAAAAGCCGTCATCGCGACCGGATGCGGGTTGGCGCTGGCGTCTGTCATCTCGGAAAATGCCTTCGCGCAGGCACCCCAGTATGCACAGCCAGCCGGAATGTATAACGGTGCTCCTCCGGCCTATTACCCTCAACCGTACTCAATGCCAATGCAGCAGCAGGGGGCGTCCTACCCTGAGTATTGCCCTCCGGAAATGATGAACGGACCAGCTTATCCAGGTCCTGGAGGAGTTGTGCCTTCAAACTATGAACGTGTTCCATACTACGATGACGTGGAACATCAACCGCTGGTCGATGACTTGATCATCACGATGTTCAAAAACACGTGGATCAAGATGGAATATCTCCACTGGAACATTTCTGATCTGGGCGATACCCCGGTCGGTGCGTCGCTTCCGGGAGTCAAAGATATTACCCAGCCATTTTATGTCGTTGATGCAGGGGGCGGAACCTTTGGCGAAGACCAGTTTCTGACAACAGATTTATCGGTCAATCAGGCTGATCCTGTCCTTGCTCCCGATGGCTTCTTTCAGGCGGTTGCGAGAACCTTTGACACAGGCGGTTTTGACTTTTCCAACGTGAACGGATTCCGAAGTACGGTTGGACTCGATACCAGCTTCGGGGGACTTGAAGCCAGTTTCTTCGTTCTGGATCAGGCAGGTGATCGGTTTGATTCAAACAGCACCGTTTCCTCGTTGACACAACTGCTGCGAGACAATAACGGTGATGTTGTCGTCGATGACAACGGCGACCCAATTTACGCCCATGTTCCGAACGTCTTTGTACGCCCCCTTTCTGTGAATGGGGCTCCCAGCAACGATCACATCCTTTATTACGATCGATTCCAGGCCGAGTACGATACCCAAGTCTGGGGAACCAACAATGCGTTAGTCTGGAATATCCGAGACCGCGAGCTCGGTTTTCGGATGGCTGCGTTATTTGGAACGAAGTATTTGAATGTTCGCGAAAACATGCGACAACGCGGTACTTACACGTCAACGATCGCGAACTCGGTCACCGTCAATTCGGCAATTGACTCAATCACCCAGAACCATATTTTCACTCCACAGGTCGGGCTTAGAACTGAGTTCCGTCATGAGTGGTTTAGTATTGGGCTGGACCCTCGCTTTGGTATGGGCTTCAACAAATGGGACGGGACCGTTGCTGCTTCTGATGTGGCTTCGAATTCCGCAACCGGATTCAATGACGTTGATCAAACAACCGAAGTCGGGACCTATAAGTTCTCGCCCAGTTTTGATCTGCGTGCCTACGGCGAAGTGCACGTTCGCGACCACCTGACTTTGACGATCTCCTACGACTTCATGTGGGTTGGCCGAGTCGTTCGGGCAGACGAAATCATTACCTATGATTACGGTAATCCATCTGCGACAGAACCTGCTGGCATTGTCGCCAAAACTCACTATCAGGACATGTGGGTCGACGGTCTATCGCTCGGTGCCAAATTTGACTGGTAGATGTTGTTGAGGAAAAGAGCAAAACAAAAAAAGGCCGTCGAAATCTCGACGGCCTTTTTTCTTAATCGTGAGTCCCAACAATCTCGTTATCGATTGTTGAACATCTGTGAAACGCGTGATGGTTTGGCTGGTTGTTGGTCTTCGGCCTTGTCTTTGTTCTTGGCGGCTTCTTCGCGTGCCAGGCCTTGGGCCAGAGCAGTCATGTTGGAAGCAGCCATCAGCTGAGCTTGGTTGAACATTGGCTGAGGAGCAACTCCCATGGCTTCAATACGCTTGTTAGCCAGTTCCTGCCAGCTCATTTTGTTGCAGATGTGCCAAGCAGCAGCTTGAGCTGTCCATTGTGGCATTTCGCCGCGTGAAACCATTGGCAGGAGTTGAGCCAGAACAGGGTCCTTGGAGTATTCTTCGACTTTGTAGAGTCGGTATTCGGTCTTTGGAGTCGGGTCTTTCTTGCCGTGTTCCAGGCAGACGGTATTCATCTGCACGAGGGCGATTTTTTCTGGTGGAACCGAAAAGAACCCGCCGCCACCCGCACCACCGGCAGCACCGCCACCACCACCGAGTCCGCCACCACCACCGCCTTGGTTACCGGTTCCGCCGCCCGTTGTTTGCTGACCGCCGCCCATGCCTCCCATACCACCGCCCATGCCTCCCATTCCGCCACCCATTCCGCCCATACCACCACCCATTCCAAACTGCGGGAGTACTGGCGAGGCAATCATGGCTTCAGGGAACTTGACGGTGAGTGTTTCGTCCGTCTTATTCTCGAGCATGATGTTGCCGTGGAACTGATCTTTCATGACCAGTTTGTATTCGATCTTGCCTTGTTCGACCGACTCGAAGAAGTCGACCTGCTCGGCATTCGGGTCGAACATCGGTTTCTTGATCAGCCCTTTTTTCGGCTCAGCGCCGTGGCTGTTCGCAGACATCGCTGCGACGAACATCAGGCCGAACATGGCCGTGCTGACAACGGAGGCGATTTGACGGAAGTCCAAAGAAATGCTCATGAGCGGCCGTGCCTCAACTAGGGTCACAAGGGCAACATACAGATCAAAACGCAGCTTTTCGCGCGAAGGCGTTGAGCAACGTGAGAATCGACGATAAGGGCGCAGAAAGGGTCTGCAGTCCATCGTATCGTACCTATTTCCAGCGATTCAATCTTTAGATTTCCTATTTGATCTATTTTTTCAAGACAATGTCCGCTCGAAAGAGTGCAGCCGTTTTAATGCGCACGGTTGTCAGACTACGCGGGTGACAGGTTAGCTGCTTCCACCGTATAAACCGCTAAAGGCCATACCAGCGTTATAACCGGCACGGTCAATGACGCTTCACTAATTGGCAAGCGGTTGCCTCTGGAGTCTGCTTTGTCCGCTCTTCCCCGGGATGTTTGCCCAAGGCCGGTCGATACAAAAACTGATCCACGACGTTCGAAATCCGTCGGATCAAAGTCGATTGTTTTCAGGATACGACAACCATGGATGGGTTTGCCCGTAAATCACAGCGCTACGCACCGCACGTCATGGCAGCAGTTCTGCTGGCCGGCATGCTTCTGGTGTGTGGTTGTCAGACAGCATCCAGTCTGACACTCCGAAACAAAACCTGGCGACGTGGTGACGACGTCAAGTCGTATGAAAAAGTCGACCTGACTTACCAGGTCAACCATTCGCAGTCTGGTCTTCAGAAGCCACCTCGACCCTGGCAGGAAGCGCGACTCGTTTCTGCGGAGAAGGGTGAGTCTGATTTGTTTGAAGTCGAATCAGATACTCCGTCCGCGATTTCAGCCTGGAGCAAAGCCAGCGTTCACGTGGTTTACCCGCACCCGGACGGCAATAAGGATCAGGCTCAGGTCACGTTGAAGCTTTCTCGACTCGCACCAGGTGAGATTGAAACGTCTTATGCTGGCGCCTTTAAGCGTGCCGTTAATAAGCGTCTTTATGGAACGAAGTCGCTGTTGTTCCGAAAAGGTGACGCAGAGCAGGACGCGGTCACAACAACACGAGCCAGCCAGATCGACGACGAAGTCTGGACGATCTCGCTGAGCAAAGAACAACTCGATTTACTCCTGGCGGAACTCAACAACAACGGCTTCTTCGGCCAGCAGGAACGCCCTTACGCCTGCTCCGAACTCAGCCTGCAGATCGATCATGAATCGGTCACCAAGAGCTGGACGCAAGAGCCACGTCTGAATCAGTTGATCGAGCATACCTATCAACAGGGCCAACTTGTCGGTTATGCCACCCCACAACAAGCCGAACCGTTGACGACTCGCAAAGACAAGATAGCCTCCCGGTTCGACAAGCTGCCGTTTGGGAAGAAATCCGGTCTTGCTGACGAGCAGGAAGTCAATCAGGTGAATTACGAAGAATAGCCGATCGAATTATCTCATCGTTGTTGCGTTCGACGATCAGGGGCGTAAGAAACATCATTTTGATTGTGCCCTTCGGGTCCGGAGCCAGCGACGACGGACGTAAGTCGATTAGTATTAGAGTCTCGTTCTCGCTGAGTGTCGATGGGATCTTCGGTGGCTCGAAGCTTGGTTCACTATCGGTTGAAACCGCTTCAAACATTCCCAGCTCAACAAGGATTTCATTTGTCGCTTTGGTCAACTGTGGCTTGAACTGAACACCGACGTAATGAGTTCCGTAGCCGATTCGTAATTCAACGAGCTGATTGTCAACAGTTACGATCCGGGGGCGCGATATGATCCGGATTCCTTGATCTCCCCAGGTTTCTAACCGTTTCTCGATCTCTTCTTTCGTTGCAGCAGTCTTTGCGTATGCGTAGAGATGATTATTGCTGGCTGCGTACTGGAAGTCATAGGTTTCGAGCAGCAACTTCAATGAATCGACTGGCGCAAGAAGAATCCAACTCTGGCAGTCAATCTGCTGGGGATTCGTCTGCGCAGCCGCGATATGCTTGAGAAACAGCGCATGCTGCTTTGAGGTTGCACGAACACAAACGGTTTGACTTTCTGGGAAAACACGAATCAAGTTCAGTTCGTTGAGCGTCAATGCTCCGATCTCGGACTGCTGATCAATCTGCTCCTGAATTCTCTTCAGGCTTTCTTTTTCTGACACGAGGTTCGATGAGCCGACCTCTGTCACGTAAAACTTTGCAACGAAAACATTGTAGATTTCCGATACGAGCTCATCATCTGCTGCAAAAACGTGAGTGGCAGGGTAGATCGCTACAATGGCAACGAAAAGCAATCTCAGATAGCTGCTGACCATTATTACTCCATGAATCGTCGGCTTGATTTCTGGAGGAGAACTGTAAACAGCTTTCGTGTTTAGGTCGATATGAGTTCACGAGTTCAGCAGATATGAAAAAAGCCCGGCGAATTTCCTCACCGGGCTTGGCTTTTCAGAGTGGTCAGTTTCAGTTCATCTTCAAGTTCAATGCATTCGCAATGACTCGGCATTTCTCCAGGGTGTCTGCAAAGACCTTCGGGTTGATTGTCTGAGCGGCGTCGCTGGCTGCGTTGGCGGGGTCGGGGTGGACTTCGACGATGATCCCGTCGGCACCTGCGGCGATCGAAGCTAAGCACATTGGTGGAACCAGGGAGGCTTTGCCTGTGCCGTGGCTGGGGTCGATAATGACAGGCAGGTGGGTCTTCTCGTGGAGGTAAGGGACCGAGGCGAGGGGCAGGGTGAAGCGGGTATGGGTCTCGAAAGTACGGATCCCGCGTTCGCAGAGAATGACGTTTTTGTTGCCCTGGTCGAGGACGTATTCCGCGGCGAGGAGGAATTCTTCCATGCTGGCTGAGGGGCCGCGTTTGAGGAGGACGGGTTTGTCGACTTCGCCGACGGCTTGCAGCAGGTGGTAGTTCTGCATGTTGCGGGCGCCAATTTGGAGGACGTCAGCGTAACGGGCGACCATTTCGACGTGATGCGGGGTCATGACTTCAGTGACAACGGCCAGGCCCGTTTCCTGACGTGCGGTCGCGAGAAGCTTGAGGCCTTCTTCTTTCATCCCCTGGAAGGCGTAGGGGCTCGTGCGTGGTTTGAAAGCACCGCCGCGAAGTCCCTTGGCACCGGCTGCCTTGACGGCTCGGGCTGTTTCGACGATCTGTTCTTCGGATTCGACCGAACAAGGACCTGCGATAACGCCGACATTGCCGCCGCCGATAACCAGATCGAGGACTTTGACGACGGTCGGTTCTGCTTTGGTTTCTTTGCTGGCGATTTTGTAGGCAGCGAGGATCGGCAGGACTTTCTCGACGGCTTCGAAAGATTCGACCTGTTCGAGTTGCTTTTTGCGTTCGTCTCCTGCTGCGGCGATGACGGTTCGCTCAGTACCGACAATGACGTGTGCTTTAAAGCCCAGGCTTTCGATGTGTGCGGAGATTTCCGAGATGACTTCGGGTGTGGTATTGGGTTTTAAAACAACGATCATGGCGAAGGCTTTCGGAGTGTGGACGGACGTTCTGTAAAGTCACGCTCGTGGGGGCGTTGAAAGGATGTATGCTACCGATCTGGAGCCAGACATTCGAGGACGGACCGATGTTCGGAACCGTTTGAAGAGGGGAAGTTATATCCCAAACAGGGGGATCTTCTCAATTTTCGAACCAGGAATTCTAGCGCGACCGGGGAAGTTTTGCGGACTGTAACACCTTTGGCGGCTGACAATCGGCCTGCCCCGTCCGGAAATCTCGTGAATTCGTGGCAAAGATCTTCAACATCACGAGCTGAGGTGATTATAGTGTCGAAATGACTATCAACTGGAATCCTCTCTCAACGCTGATCGCTGAACACGATCATTTCATCGTTTCTTCGCACATTCGTCCTGATGCCGATGCACTCGGATCGGAAATGGCGTTTGCTATCTATCTGGAGCAGATTGGCAAAAAGGTTCGCATCGTGAACCCGGGCCAAAGCCCCAAGCACCTGATGTTCCTGGATCCTGAGGAAAAAGTCGCCACCATCGGACACGTCCCCGCCGAGGTCATTCAGACTGCTCAGATCCACTTCGTTCTTGATACCTGCTCCTGGAAGCAGCTTTCTGGCGTCGGGGAAGCGATGAAAACCGCGGCGTCGAAGAAAGTGGTCATCGATCACCATATTTCTGGCGATGATCTCTCTGCTATCGAGTTCAAAGACGTCACCGAACCGGCGACTGGCTGCCTTGTTTATCAATACCTGACACACGTGGGAGCTGACATTTCGGCATTTCAGGCCCTTTGCATGTTCGCAGCGATCTCGACGGACACTGGTTGGTTCCGTTTTCCAGCGACGAAGCCTTCAACGTACCGCATCGCTGCAGAACTCATGGAACTGGGAGTCAATCCGCAGGATCTTTATACGTTGCTTTATGAGCAAGCTTCGTTGGCTCGACTGAAGCTGTCTGGCATTGTGCTGCAGCGTGTTCAGGTGGCGTTCGAAGGAAAGGTGGCGTTCACGTTTGTTGCTCAGAAAGATCTTGCGGAAACGGGGTCGCATCCGACGGACACCGAGAATTTCGTCAATGAGTGTCTGAAAATCTCAGGCGTGAAGATCGCGTTTATCTGCGTCGAACAGCAGAACCGCTCAATCAAAACCAGTTTCCGCAGCCGGGTGGGCAGTAACGTCGCCAAGCTCGCTGAGACATTTGGGGGTGGAGGGCATAAACAGGCCTCCGGGGCGGTTTTGAATACCTCGCTGGACGAAGCGATCAAGCAGATTTTGGATCGCATCAGTTCGATGGACCTGTCGGAAGTCGACGATATCGGGGAGAAGGAAAGCGAGATTTCTCCCAAGGAATCGCCGTTACAGGCGACGCCACCGTCATCAAAAGTGATTCCGTAGGGTCCGCTTTGCGGACCGTGAATGGATACGGTTTGTCGTAAGACAATGCAAGGTTCTCGAGCGTTAAACCTTCTCGTATGTGGTCATCGCGAATTGACGGTCCGCACAGCGGACCCTACAGGACCATCATTTCTACATCGAAAAAAGCGGTTTGCGGGGGAGAATTCGCCTTCCAGTTCGCTTATAATAAAAATCCTGCCTCAATATCCTCGCGTGTTTTCACACCACCAAAGTCCCGCCTGAATGTTTCTTTTGGTTCGAAAGACCTTGTGTGATGTCCTCTCCCGAACAACAACCAACGACGTTGACCGATGAAACTGCCTTGGCTGCTCCGCGACGCGATTTCGTCAAAGGGGCGATCGCGATCGGTGCCGGTTTGACGGCGATTTCTGCTCCCATCATTGCGGGCGCGACAGTCTTTTTAGACCCTCTCCTGCGCAGCAAAGATACGCCAGCAGATGGTCAAGCGACGGACGCGGCCTCTGCGGGCAAGCCGGGCTATGTCCGTGTCGCATCGCTGGATTCACTGGCGAAAGGCGAGCCGAAGCTGTTCAAGGTTTTCTCCGATTGTACGGATGCCTGGAACTGTTTTCATGATGTCCCGGTCGGGGGAGTCTTCCTGAAGCTCATCGGTCCCCAGCAGGTTATTGCCTGGAATTCGCGTTGTCCGCACCTGGGCTGCTCTGTCGAAACGACTGCAGGCGGGGAAGGGTTTTTGTGTCCGTGTCATATGGGCAAGTTCGGACCGGATGGCGAGCGGATCAACGAGATTTCTCCGCGCGATCTCGATCAACTTGATGTCGATATCGTGGGGAATGATGTCTGGGTCCAGTTCAAAAATTATCGTCAAGGCATCTCTGATAAAGTCGAGATTTCATGAATTCACTGCTGTCGTGGCTGGATGACCGGACGGGTCTGGTCAGTGTGGCAAAAGAGTTCGCGCGCTGGTCGATTCCATCGTCTCAGCGCCTGCGACATCTCTTGGGCTGGCTGGTTATCTTCAACTTTCTGGTGCTGTTGATCACGGGGTTGTTCCTGTCTTCGACGTACAGCCCGTCATCGCAGACAGCCTGGGAAAGTACGTTCTATATTCAGCACATCATGGCCGGCGGGTGGATTCTCCGAGGACTTCACCATTTTGCGTCCGGGTCGATGGTGGTGTTACTGGCTGTCTTCTTCTTGAAGATTGTTTTCGATGGGGCGTATCGGGCTCCGCGCGAAGTGACGTACCTGACGACTCTGGGGCTGATTCTCTTTACGATGGGGCTGGCTCACACCGGCTATCTGCTGCCATGGGACCAGCGCGGATTCGCGGCGGCGGATGTTTTTACCAACATCGCAGGCTCGGCTCCTGTTATCGGGCCCTATTTGCAGCAGATCATTCAGGGCGGAAACGTCAAAGGACACCAGACGATCACGCGTCTGCATTTCCTCCACGTTGCGGTCTTCCCGATGCTGATCTTCATTTTCTTTGTGCTTCATGTGGCTTTGTTAAAGAGATTGCGCGAACGTCACCCCGCTACAGCGACTGTTCCGGCCAAGAAGCTGATTCGGTTCTGGCCCGATCAGCTGATGACGATCAGCCTGAGTTCTCTGGTTTTGATCGGAGTCTTGTTCGGACTCGTCTATACATTTCACGGAGCGCATCTCTTCTCCGCCGCTGATCCGGCAGAGCCTTATTCGGCTGCTCGACCAGAGTGGTACTTCCTGTTTTTGTTTCGCTTTCTGCGGACACCGATTGTCGAGCATCTGGGGCTCGCATTTGGTGCGATTCATGTTCCGACGATGATCGCGGTTGTCATTCTGCTGTTTCCGCTGATTGGACGATCGAAAGCAGGGTACTATTTCAATATCGTCTTCAGTTGTGTGGTCTTCGCAGGGATCATTGGCCTGACCGTCATGACACTGCAGGAAGATGCCGCGAGTAAGGAATATCAGGCTGCCTACCATCAGGCTGAGAAGCAGGCAGAACGGGCGACAGAACTCGCCCTTGCTCCCGCGGGCATTCCGGTGCAAGGGGCGTTGACGCTGCTGCGTACCGATCCCCTCCTTCAGGGGCCAAAAATCTACGCCTCACGTTGTGCGACGTGTCACCCGTGGGATGGTCACGACGGCCTTGGGCATCCGATCGAAGGCAAAGGCGTTGCGCCGGACTTGGCGAACTTCGGGACTCGTGACTGGATGAAAGCTGTTCTGACTGATTTCGAGGTCCTCTTCGCATCCACGGTGAATGCGAAGCTCGATGGCGAGCCGATTGGAGATGCGTTTACTGGAGGCGATATGGCGGCCTGGGCGAAAGACCACAAAGACGTCCTGCTCAAGCCGGAGAATGCGGGCGATCTCAACGCGTTGCTTGAGTTCTTCTATGCCCAGACTGGTCGTCCTGATGCATCGCTGACGAATGCCGATTTGATTGCCAAGGGGCGTGACATGATTGAGTTCGGCGAGTTGACGAATGGCGAATTTGAAACGACGTGTATTGACTGCCACCAGATTCAACCTGTGGGCGAAGACAAAGCTCTTGGTAGTGTGGGGACGGCCCCCGTCCTGACTCGCTATGGCAGCAAGGAATGGCTCAAGGCCTTCATCGCCAAACCGGGCGATAAAGCCCACTATGGAACGACGACCAATGCCATGCCTGACTTCGAGACTCAACTCAGCGCTGACGAAATGGATCTGCTCGTCCGTTGGATGACGCAAGACTATTACAAAGCCAAACCAGCCGAGGTGAAAGCCGTCGCAGCGCCGGCTGAGTAAGTTTTTACATCGGAAACACATTGAGTTTCGATGGTGCAGTTGTCGTCGACGTTTGCTTTAGGTATCGCTAAACTCACTCTGTTAGAACCGGACTTTTCTCAGCATCCACCGATCGTCTGTTGAACCATTCGCGGACGGTAGCCCATTCGTTGGAGACTCTTTTATGGCATACCGACGTGTTGCAGCGATAAAGACTGTCGACGATTTTCGCCAGTACCTGTCGGGACTTGGCCTGTCTCAAACTGTCGATGACCGCGTTCTCTCTTCAGCGGATGGTTCGCCGCTGGCCCAACCGATTGATGTCGGCGGCTTTACTGTTGGAAATCGCTGGTGCATTCAACCAATGGAAGGCTGGGACGGCACGACCGATGGGCACCCGACTGAACACACCATTCGACGCTGGGAACACTTCGGTGCTTCCGGTGCGAAATTGATCTGGGGGGGCGAAGCGGTTGCTGTTGTTCCCGAAGGTCGTGCGAATCCCAACCAGTTGATCAGTTCCCCGGAGACCGAAGCCGGCCTCAAGAAGCTGCTCGACACGCTGATGTCGACCCACGAAGCCTCGTTTGGAACAGACTCGACGAAAGACCTGCTTGTCGGTTTGCAGCTGACTCACTCAGGACGTTTCTGTCGTCCCAAGGATAAGAAAAAACTCGAGCCGCGGATCGCTTACCATCATCCGGTTCTCGACCCGAAGTTCGGGATCGATCCCAAAGATGACAAGGTCGTTTTGACGGACAGCGAAATCGAACAGCTCCATGATGCCTACGTCGTCGCGGCGAAGCGGGCTCAGAAGCTTGGCTTTCACTTTGTGGATCTGAAGTGTTGCCATGGTTATCTGGGGCATGAGTTTCTCTCAGCCTATGAACGTCCAGGGCAGTTTGGAGGCGACTTCGAAGGACGGACCCGTTATATCCGCGATCTGGTCGCGAAAGTTTCCGATGCCTGTCCCGGCCTGATGATCGGCGTTCGGCTGTCGGTTTTTGATCAGCCGCCGTATCGACCGTCTTCTTTCGACAAGGAGTCTGGGACTTACGGCCCGGGCATTCCTCACGAAGTTCCTGCCGGTTATCGCAGCTTTGGGGCCAAGGCGGACGATCCATTTGCGATGGATCTGTCTGAACCGATTGAGTTGCTCAATCGCCTCTGGAAAACGGGTAAGGTCCAGATGATCAACCTGACGGCTGCATCCCCCTACTACAACCCACACCTGCAACGTCCTGCTTACTTCCCGCCATCGGATGGTTACCAGCCTCCGGAAGATCCGCTTGTTGGCTGCGTGCGTCAGATCGATGCGGTTGCTGAGGTCAAAAAAGCTGTCCCGCACATTCCGATCGTCGGGAGTGCTTACACCTACTTCCAGGAGTACCTGCCACACGTTGCCCAGGCGAATGTTCGAGATGGAAAAGTCGACTTCATCGGCCTGGGTCGCATGGTCCTCAGCTATTGGAACATGCCAGCCGATACGCTGAAAGACATCGACACCCGCAGTCAAAAGATGATCTGCCGAACCTTCAGCGACTGTACCACGGCTCCGCGAAATGGCATCATTTCGGGCTGCTTCCCACTGGATCCGTATTACAAACAGATGCCGGAGAATCAGCAGGTGAAAGACTTGAAAGCACAGTTGAAAGCTGCTGCAACGTGACCTATCGATGAGTCTTCACGAGACATTCTTCCGTCGCAGATTTGCGGACACATCCCATGCCGAAACTTTCTGCCTTTCCAAAAGCCTTCATGCAAGCCCTCTGCAAAGAGGGTTCGATGTCCGTCTCCGAGTGGATCCGTCTTGCGGCTCCGCTGAAGGTTGATGGGCTGGAATGGTATGCGGGCTTTCTCGAGATGGCCGATGAGCGGAACTGGGCCCGGTTCCGCAGGGAGGTCGA
>SXPC01000295.1 GCA_005778225.1 Planctomyces sp.
GTAAAGTCCTGCAGCACCACGCGACCAGGATTGAACGGAATCTCGACGGCTGCAACCGACTTCGGATTCCAACTGGCAACGTTCTTGACGTCCTGCTCGGTGACAATGAAGTTGTCGAGCTTTCGCAGGACTGATTCCAGCAAAACCCGAATCGAAAACGGCAGACGGGAAATCGTCGTCAGACCAGCTTCTTCCACTGCGGAAAGCGGGAAATAAGAAAACTGACCCGCTTTTGTGTCCAAAGTTTTCGTACCGCCAAAAGGATTGGCTTGAGTCATAAGGCAGCTTCTCTCGTTGATTTCAGTCGTGGGGACGAACGCATTTGGCAGTCATCTGCAGTCGCAATGCGAGCCGCCCGGCGCGGTAGCGGATGGGCAAAATCGACGGGCGAAATCATAACACTCGCGCACGTTGATGAAAAGGGTGTTCAAATTTGTGTTGATGCGATGCGCACTCGGTATAAGTTCATGTGATACTACCTTTTGCAAATGGAGTCACAAGCCCATAATCTCACGAATAACATCAATCACGCATGACAATTTGACGCACTCGCAAATAGGAGACGAATCATGGCTCGCACACTCTTGGCTGCCCTGGTCATAGCATACCTGTTCACGCCAGCCACCCACGCCCACGCAGAAGACACTGCAAAACCAAACATCGTCCTCATCTTTATCGACGACATGGGCTGGAAGGATGCAGGCTTTCAAGGTTCGGACTTTTATCAGACTCCAAATATCGACCGCTTCGCCAAACAGGGGATGATCTTCACGAATGCTTACGCCGCTGCTGGCAACTGTGCCCCCAGCCGGGCCTGCATGATCTCAGGCCAGTACACCCCTCGACACCACGTTTATGCGGTCGGCTCCACGAATCGTGGGCCGAAACAGAAAATGCGACTGACCCCCGTCCCCAACGTCCAGGATCTCGCCGCCGAACAGGTCACCATCGCCGAAGCATTGAAAATGGCGGGATATCGCACTGGCATGTTCGGCAAATGGCACCTCGGCACCGAATCTCCCTTCCTCCCCAGTGATCAGGGCTTCGAAGTCACCGACATGATCCAGCCACGCCAGGAAGAAGACCGCTCAGGCGACGATGACCCGAAATGGATTTACCGCATCACCAACGGCGCCTGCAGCTTCATGGAAGACTCCGTCAAAAACCACAAAGACCAGCCTTTCTTCCTCTACGTCCCGCATCACGCGACCCACATGCCGATCCAGGCCAGCGCGGAAATGACAAAGAAGATGGCCGACCAGCCCGCAGGCGAATACCAGAAAAACAAACGCTACGCCGCCATGAACGCGCAGATGGACGATGGCGTCGGCATCCTCCTCGAAAAAATCGACGACCTCGGCATCGAAGACAACACCCTCGTCCTCTTCATGTCCGATAACGGCGCTCTCCCGCAATCACCCCCCAAACCCCTACGCGGCTTCAAAGGCATGTACTACGAAGGAGGCATCAGCGTCCCCATGATCGCCCGCTGGCCGAAAGTCATCAAACCCGACAGCGTCTGCAATACTCCCGTTATCAACCTCGACTTCTACCCCACCTTCCTCGAACTCGCCGGCGCAAAAGTCCCCTTCAACAAAACCCTCGACGGCGTCTCCCTGATGCCTCTCTTCGAAGGTCAGACCCAGGTCGCTGAACGCGCGATCTTCTGGTTCTTCCCCGGCTACCTCGACAACTCCAACCCCGGCGCCAAAAACCCCGACTTCCGCACGCCCCCCGTCACCACCATGCGCAAAGGCCCCTGGAAACTCCACCTCTTCCACGAAGAATGGATCCTCGACGACCAGCAAAACACCAGTTCCCCCTGGAACTCCATCGAACTCTATAACCTCGAAGACGACATCTCCGAATCCAAAAACCTCGCCCAAGACAACCCCGAGAAAGCCCTGGAACTCCTGGAAGAACTCCTCGCCTGGCATAAAAGCGTCAACGCCAAACTCCCCACCGAAAAGTAGAGCAGGGCACTGTCATCTCCCTTCTCCCTCTTAAGTCCTTCTCCCCCGGGGAGAAGGTGGCCGAGTCTTCGAGGTCGGATGAGGGACTTCTGCGAAGTTTATAACGCCCACAACAACGTCCCTTCTCCCTCGAGGCGGAAGCAAGGAGTTCACTCTCGCCGAGAAGGCGAGAGTGAACGACGCGGTAGTCTTCTCAGGAATGGTGCCCGAAGGGCGGATGAGGGTGGGCGATAGGCACTCATTCGCCTCCATCTCCTTATCGACTCCCAGCAAAAAAGTAGGGTGCCGGTGAGTCTCCGAACCGCACCAAATCGAATTTCATAGTAATTTACCCCTCAATTCAAATAGCTTTCTGCAAATTTTCGTCCTTATAGAGCCGCAATTGCTGCCGCAATCTACACGGCAAGATCACGCTCGTTATGCCGTGATCAGCTCTGATCGCACACGCAGCATGCAATCATGCATGATTGCATTTGTTCACATGTTTTGTACTCTTGTATTAAACAGTGTTTTCAGGTCGTGGAGTCGTGTATCAATGTCGCAAAAATACTACTATCGCTTGGGTGAGAACCAATACGGTCCCGTCTCAAGTTCTGAACTTATTTCGCTTGCAGCTTCAGGCACTCTTCGAGCGGATTCTTTGATTCGTCTAGCAGAACAACAACGATGGTACTTGGCAAATAAAGTACGTGGATTGTTCCCGATAGCGACTATGCCGACAGAGGAAGCTAAAACTTATGTCAACACAGCTCCAATTCATCAAAATGAGTTGCCTGCTACCTCAAACGAAGCGCCTCCACTTCCAAATGTGTCTTGGGAAGATGTAGTGCCGAGAGTGATGATATACGCTTCGTTATTATTTATGGGACTACTCGTGTTGATCATTCAATCGATGAATTTGATGAATAGTACGCCTCGCTCTGGTCATAATGGTTACGGCATACCCATAACTTCGGAAGATCTAAGTAGAGGAAGTTACTCGCGATATGAAACCTCCGCAGGGGGATCGATCAACTGGAGCATGGTGAGCAAAGCAAGAACAAGCTGGCAGAATGGGAATTTCAGCAAGGCTGATCGAAGTGAGCAAGCAGCGGCACTTATGGTGATATTGTTAGGAATCGAGAAGCAAATTTCAGATCCCGATGACCGGGAAGCGACGCTCGATTACATTCAATCAAGTATTGACTCTTGGTAGGAATTCAAAAAAAGCATAGAAGTGAATTTGTCTACAAAAAGACGCTGGCCAGGGATAACCATCCCCGACCAGCGTTTCATTCTTCATCATCAACTCAAACGTCAAACCTTGATCTCAAACCCCTTACGCTGCTCCCGGCTGACGAAGCTCTGGGCCTGATCGTCGCCGACGATCTTCTCGGCTTTTGCATCCCAGTTCAACTCGCGACCCAGACGGATCGCAATGTTCGCCAGGTGACAGGTCGTCATCGCCTTGTGGTGCGTGAAGACATCGGAAACCGGCAGGCTGCGATCGCGGATACACTCGACGAAGTTTCGCATGTGATTGCCGGGCTCTTTCCCTTTGCACAGCGTCTTGATGGCATCGTCTGGCAGCGGATTGGTCTTCAGGTCATCGACCAGGTCGCCGGTGATCTTGCCGCGGTCGACGAAGATCGTTCCGTTCTCGCCTTCGAGCATGATCCCGTTCCCGAAGCCAAGATCCTGGGCTTGATCGCGAATCGCCATCTCGATGCCGTTCGGATAGCTGACATTGATGCGGAACTTCGTCGCGACATTGTAACGGTCATCCTGCGTTGGCATCCCATCCTTGAGTGGGACGGGATGGACAACATCGTCCATCACAGGCGTGATCTTCGACGGCCCGTCGCTTTCGCCCAGCATGTTGATGGCCCATGATGCGATGTCGACGTGGTGAGCACCCCAGTCGGTCATCTTGCCACCCGAGTACTCGTACCACCAGCGGAATTCATAGTGACATCGCAACTTGCGATAAGGGGTCTCAGGAGCCTGTCCCAGCCACATGTTCCAATTCAAATTGGCAGGAACTTCCGCGATCGGTTGAGGATCGCAGGATGGAGCGCCGCCGATGGCGCAGGTGATCTTCTTGAGCTTGCCGAGTCGACCTGAGTGGGCCAGTGCAACGAACGTCAGGAACCGATTCCCCATTTCGCTACGCTGTTGCGTTCCGACCTGGAAGACGCGACCTGTTTCTTTCGCGACCTTGCAGATCTGCTGACCTTCTTCAATCGTCAGTGTCAAAGGCTTCTCACAATAAACATCCTTGCCCGCCTTCATCGCTTCGATGGCGACCTTGACGTGCCAGTGATCCGTCGTGACAACGATCACTGCATCGACATCCTTGCGATCCAGTACCTGGCGATAATCTTCATAAACATCAGCTTTGCCGCCGGTCAATTCCTTCGCGCGATTCGCACGATCCGAGTCGACATCACAGACAGCCACATAATCCCCAAACGGCATCGACTGACCACCAACGGCTCCGAGCCTCTCTTTCGAATTCACCCCCCAGCGATCCCCCGAGCCGACGACCGCCCAGTTGAGTCGCTCGTTAGGAGACTTGGCAGCCTGAGCAGCTAATGACAAGGAAGGGGAGCCGAACATGGGGAGCGTCGAAGAGGCGAGGGCAGCCATCGAAGCTGTCTGCAGGAAGTCACGTCGATTGGGGCGATGAGGCATGATTGGTCTCTCTGAAGGAACGCAGGGCACAATCAAAACGTCAGCCGTGATGGACACGCTGACACAATGGATGGATCAACGGACTCTAATGCATTCCCCCGCGCAATCTCAATCAAAAACCTCACCCCTTTGAGAGTTAATGCGAAAAAACTCCAAAACAACAGCCTGTTTTGAATCAATTACGCCAGCCTCCTGAGATCATTTGCTCGATTCTGTCCCTTCTCCCCCGGGGAGAAGGTGGCCGAGTCGAACCTCGGGTTCGCAATCAAAACAGTCGAGGTCGGATGAGGGATCTCTGCGAAGTGAAGCACCACATCAAATCCACCTACACCTCATTCTCACCTGCGTCTTAGCGCCGTCGCGTTAACCCCTCCGCGACCTCTGCTCAACTCCGTTCTCTCTGCGTTCCAACCTCTCTCATTCGACTACCAATGCGCATTCGGCCCGCCCGGCACCGGAATATTCAACTCCGGCAGCCGATTCCGATCCCCCGTCATCGGCCCGGTCGTCTTGATCTGCTCGACCACCTCATAAAACTCCCGCCCGTTCTGTGCCCGCTGCGCCAGATCCCGCTGACTCGGATAGACACGCATCGCCTTCAGATACCAGGCAATCGTCTTCCGAAACGCAATCACGCCACTTTCATCCCCATGCTGCTCGCACAGAAATTTGAACTGACGGACCAGCACATCCATCCATTCATCAAACCCCTTGCCACTCTCAAAACTCCCGGTCGCTTCCCACTGCACCAGCTGCGAAAAGAGCCACGGATTCGCGAGCGCCCCGCGTCCAATGCTCACTCCTCGACATCCCGTCTCGACAAACATCCGGGCCACATCCTCAACATTCCGCATGTCCCCATTCGCGATCACCGGGATCGACTCAACAGCCTCGACCACCTTCCGAATTCCTTCTCGATCCACCGTCCCGCGAAATCCCTGTTCCCGCGTCCGACCATGAATCATGACACTCTTCACCCCCACTTGCTCAAAGTCACGCGCAAACCGCGGCGCCGTGATCTGCGTCGCATCCCACCCCAGACGCATCTTGATCGTGACCGGAATCTTCACCGCATCGACCACACTTTGCGCCAGCTTCACCGTCTGCTCCGGCGCACACATCATCGACGCGCCGGCTCCGTTCTTCGTCACATGCTCGACCGGGCAGCCCATGTTGATATCGATCAGGTCAACCCCCATCCCCTGGAGCATCTGAGCCGCATCCCGCATCACCCACGGCTCACTCCCAAAAATTTGCACCGAAAACGGCCGATCGTCTTCGTGCGACTCGACCATCTTCAACGTCTTAGGCCGCTTCTCAATGAGCGCCCGCGCATTGACAAGATCCGTCGTCGCCAGCCCCACACCCCCCAACCCGCGCACCAGCCGACGAAACGCCAGATTGGTGTACCCCGCCAACGGCGACACCAGATAACGCGAAGCCAACACCACCGCCCCAACGCGCAACCCCTCCCGCGAACGAACCTCCGCAGCCACACTCTGTAAATTAATCGACGTCATAACTCATATTGTAGGGTGCAGGTGAGGCTTTGCGAACCGCACCAAGTGGACTACGGCGCGGGATCAGCAAAGAGCACAAAAAAGAACCACGATTCCAAAGAAAACGAGCATTGGATTCAGTACGCTGGCGAAGACCCAAGTCCACACAGAGATCTTCTCGAAAGCTAGATAAAGCAAACCGGCGAGTAGAAGTGAAATAGGATAGAAAAGAAGCTGTGGATTGACGTACTCGTAGATCTGAAGTGGTCCAAAGTACTCGAACATCTCAAGTCCAAATAATGTTCCGGCCAGTAAGATCAGGTGTAGTCCCTAAGCCATCAAGAGTCGCTTCGGCTGATGAGTGTGAGTCTCGGAATTATCATGATCACTCATCACGCACTCTCCCTGTCGGCAGATGATCTGTTTTTAACCGTGCATCCACCAAGTTAGTTCGTGCAGCGTTCCTTTTTCGTCTCGATTCGCGTTTTGCCTTAATCCACTTCGAAACGAAATACCCCCAGACCATCATGCAGAGCAATGCAACAGCAAGACTCACCTGACACACAACCAGAACAACCGAAAGCAGCGAAACGCCACCAATCTGACGAATCATCACTGCAAACGATGACATGTCGACGACCAGGACATACATCGCAAGGATCGGTGCAAAAGCCAGAATCAACGCCGCCAGCTGCAGCCGGAAACAAATCCGCCACAACTGCTCGACACGCTTTTGTTCCCAAGCTTGAAAGGGGATTGGTTTTCTAGATTTACTCATCAAACCGGAATTTCGCATCATCAATCGGGTCAGTCGTCACGTCCGAAACAACAAGCTCTGACTTCACAACTCCGTCCTGAAGATTCTCTGCCCGTTTCAGCAGCCAGTGATCTCCGGCCATCTGGAATTCCGCCTTCATCTCCCAGAAATTCATATTGTTAAAGCTCTTGCGATACGCTGCGTTGACCATGCGAATCATATGCGGACAACATTGATGCCCGACCTGAAACTGATCTCGGCTGTACTGCACACTCAGATCGTGATCCACCAGTTCTTCAAGAACGGGAACATGCTCTGGCAGTCGTATTGAGATGCGTGTTCGACCAAACTTCGAAGACAGGTTTCCCAGTTGAACTTTGGACTTCGCCTGGCGGCAGGCCTCGACGGTGACCTTCACGGTCAACCCGACGCTCACCTTCCAGACCTCCTACCCGGCGGCCGTTCCGGAGTGCGCGCAGGCCCGGCACTCCGAGGTGACGATCGACAAGAC
>SXPC01000296.1 GCA_005778225.1 Planctomyces sp.
CCAACTTGTATGGTAACTCCGAAGAAGAGCATGCCGGCGGTGCGATTGCATTTCCCAGTTACAGCCTGGGCGATACCTTCAAAGCCAACAGCATGCGTTACAACGGGCGCACCTTCGCTGACGTCGTCCAGGATTACGGCGATACGATGCACGTCCATCCAGAAGGTTACGGCGTCGATAAGCTCTACCCCAACCTGATCTATATCCACGAAGAAGCATTCGCTTCCCTCAAAGATCAGCGCATCCGCTGGCAGTCCGGGGAACAATGGCACGACATCCCCATCCTTCCCGGTCATGTCTACATGGCCCCCAGCGGGTACAAGCTGCGGATGGAGAAGCACCCCAATGCTCCCAGCTGGCGATTAATCGGGACCGTCGCAGAAGGAACCTTCTGTCACAAGCCCTGCACGGTCAGTGGTGGCGGGAAAAGCGAAATCAGTAAGTCACTCAACGATTACATGCACTACGGCCCGCTTTACATTGCCGATTTCGAGAAGGACTCCAAGTTCGTCCAGGAGATCTTCGAAGCTGATTACCGGAATCGCTGGAACAAAAACTACGACGAAAAGCCCGACTACTCCAAACGCGAGTCTCGCGCGATCCTCGGCCCGAAAAGAACGCTCGGCAGCGTCATTAAACTGCTGACCCCTTCGTCGGATTACAACGACGATTACAATGCCTGGCTCAAGTCCATTCCTGATCACATTCTCTCGATGGTCTTCATCATCAAGCGGTTCGAGGAAGCAAACTGGGCGAAGCGCTGGAAAGACTTCTTCGGCGTCGACATCGTCAACGGCCACCCTGGTCATGAGTTGAAGTTCCGCGATCGCAGTCTGGTCGGGACCTACCTGCGTGTGGGGTTCTTCGGTCCGCAAAAATGGAGAACCTATAAACTGCGTCAGGACTTCGCAGCCGCGACGAAGATTCAGACCGAAGACGATATCTCTGCGTCGACGGTCGTGCCGGGAACGATGTTTGATGGCAAATCCGCTGCTCTCACGGCAGACGTCAGTCACAAATTTCTCATCAACTGCGAGTACCGGCTCTTTCAACGGCCCGATGAAGCAATTCACCGCGGGTTCGACAAACAGGCAGAAGCTGACCTCGCCAAAGCGAATAACTTCATCTCGAACTTCGAGCCGCTGACGCGCGACAAAATTCAAAGCATGGCCGAGCATGTTGTCGACTTCGATGCCTTCAGCCAGCCGATGAAGAATCTGCTGACATCCATGCTGGAAGACGAGTCTGCGAAGTACGTCGTCTGTTCAGCCAATCCTCGTCAGATCGATGGCAAGTTGAGCAAGAACCCGCGTTACCTGCAGGATCGTCCCGACATGGTTGATCCGTTCCAGCGTTACGTCGCGGATCGCAGCCTGCGACTGTACCGGGCGCTCAAGCCGGATCAGGCCGTCTACACGCCGGTCAACGCAGTCCTCGCCGGTCGTCGTAATAATCCACCTGATGCAGCAGCGGGCATTCGAGGTCTGGCTGTCTACAACCCGATTCACTATCAGGAACTCCCTGAGCTGTTCATGGACTTCATCTGCTCTCTAACAGGGAAAAGCCCATCGACAACAGGCTTTGGCAGCGAAGGGGCGCTGACGAAAGGGCCGTTCAATGCCCTGCAGACAGCAGCGGATCTGAATGCAGCTTATCTGAGCTATGTGCTGACGGGGCTGGGTGCGTTCTCGTCTGCAGCGGGTCACATTGGCCCTGAGATTCAGGTCGATCACGACGTCAGTTTGTTAGTGCCAGAAGTCTGGTGTCGACTGACCGAAGAAGAACGGGATGCCAAGCATCTGATCGAGAGCGGTTGTCTCGAGAAGCTCGATGACTTTGAAGAAGGTGGCGAGACAGTGCTCGCCAGCCGCCTCGGTTATCGCATTACGGATCGCTTCATCTCGCAATACTTCGGGCGGATTTTCGATAACCCGTCTTACGTGTTCGACGAGAAGATTCTCAAGCCCGAGACACAGGATCGCGACGCCTACATCGACGGCATCAAGTATATCTGCCATGCCCACAAGACGGTTGCCCAGACTTACCTTGAGGATGGGACGTATGAAGACCTCTGCCCGCCCTTGAAAGTCCTGATTCACGTCATGGCGGAAGGCAATTGGAATGGCAAATCGATCAATGATCCAACTGTCCGCTCCATGTTTACCCGCGAAGCAACTCTTTCCAGCGACTGGTACAAGGCTCGTCTCAAGGAGCGTCAGCGCGTGGAGAAGAAACTGATGCAGCGTCACCTGATGGCGCTTGATGAGATCATCAACGATTCAACACGAAGCCGTACTGTGGAGAGGATGAACCTGACGCAGCGACGCGTGTGGGTCACCAAGCAGCTCGAAGAAATCGAGAGTGAGTCTTATCTCGAGCAACTGATCGGGACGACAGGAACCCAACCCGAGATGAACAAGTAACACGAGGCATTGCAGCCTTCCGACATGATGCCCGTCTTTTCTGATCTGCAGAAAGGCGGGCATTCGTCTTTACGCCGCGAGCGACTGGAAGTGCCAGTTCTCGTCAAGTAGTTGGGGGATCGTCTCCGCGAGAAGTCTGGGTGTGTAATGCACAGAGACGTCGTTGTCGTGCATGCAGACGATCGAGCGATTGCGGAGTTTGGCGAGGAAGAATTTTTTTAGCAGGTCATAGTCCGACGTCGGGTTGTAGTCCGAGATGACCAGGTCCCAGAGTAATGTTTCGATTCCCTGACGCACGCCCCAGACGACCATCTTGTTGGTCAGGTTGCCATAAGGGGGACGCTGCCAGCGGATCGGCTTCGACGTCATCTTTGTGAGCGCCAGCAAGCCTTTGTGGAAATCCCGAATCAGTTCGAGCGAGGAGACCTTCCACCCGTAGGGATGCGAGTACGAGTGGTTGCCGATGACGTGACCTCGTCGCTCGATCTCCTGCACAAGATCAGGATATCGCAGGGCATTCGAGCCGATCAGAAAGAAGGTCGCCTTGATCTCGTAGCGGTCGAGGATCTCGAGCAGCATGGGAGTGCTGACAGGATGTGGTCCGTCGTCGAAGGTCAGTGAGAGTCGCTTGTGACCTGGCTGGGCGGGTGTGTGCGGCGTGAAGCGGGTCTGCGGAAGATTGCCAAACGGTGCATCGGCGTCTTTAGGAAGCTGATAGAAGACGTGCTCCGATCCAAGCATCGGCATGATGACGCGTGGCAGATAAGTTCCCAGTTGATCGCGCATGACTTGTCGCCCCCGATTGAACATGTCGACTCCTGTCTTATCGGTTGGGCGAGCAAGGGGATTTAGGCAATTTTTAAGTCATCCGAGTGCTGGGTTGATGATGCGTTAGCGAGTTGAGACTAATCACGCTTTCGCCACGGCGACTCACCTGGGACTAAAGAGTTTCGTCAGGCGGCTTTGCGGAACGAAGCGTATTCTGCGGGGCACTTGAAGCCAGCTGCTTCTTTGACTTTGTGTCCAATTTCCGCCATCGCGTCTTCCAGTCGGAGCACGTATTGCTCGATCTGCTCGCGAGATGCGTCGGCCGGGACTTTGAAGGGTTCGCCGGTGGCGTAATAAATCGTTGTAAAGGGCTTGGGGAGAAGCATATCAGTCCAGCTTCCCTTGATGCGCCAGCCTCGGTGGCAGGTCGCTGCGGTCGGAACGATCTCTCGGCCTGTCTTGGAGGCCAGGAAGACGATTCCCTGCTTGGCACGGTGGCGAGGTCCCTGGGGACCATCGGACGTGATCGCAATATGATGATTATCCGCGATCTGGATCATCTCCGCCATCGCTTGCGAGCCGCCGCGCTTACTGGAGCCACGAACCGGGTGAATCCCGACCATTTTCATCGCGTCGGCCAAGTATCCACCATCTCGGTGACGACTGACAAGGCCCGCGACATCAATCGTATGGCCTGAGAAAACAGCCATCAGGATTTCATCGTGCCACAGGCTCAGTATGTAATGCTGATCAGAGTGTTCATAAGGGTTCGTCCCCTGTCGAGTAACAAGGTATTTCTTGCGACAGGTTGCATAAAGCATGCGCAACCCTCTGACCATCAGCCAGATTGCGACAATGGTGAGCGTACGAGAGCGGATTTTCATCGGAAAGAGCCCCATCCTTGGGAGTACGAAAAGCGTTTTTTAGCAAATCGTCGAAGAGGCGCGTAGATCGATCTTGAAGGGCGATCTACGGGTGATCGTGCGGATGCGGTTCGAGATGAACCAGCACGTCGAGAACATTGGGGAACGCGTCTAAAAGGCTTTTCTTGACGCGGTGGCCGATATCGTGACCATCTTTGACGGTGAGGCTGCCATCGACTTCAATGTGAATATCGATCAGGTATTCGAGACCTGTCTTGCGGACGAGTAGCGTTTCTACATTCGCGACGTCGGGAGCCTGCTGGGCAACCTTGAGGATCTCGTTGACCATTTCCTCGCTGGCCTGGGGGTCCATCAGTTCGGCTGCGGAGGCGCGGTAAAGATGGATGCTCGAATACATGATGCCCATTGCAACGACGATCGCGGCTGCTTTTTCGGCCCAGGCATATTGCGGGCCGCCAATCAACAGGATGGATAGCCCGATAAGGACTGCGAGCGAACAGAGTGCATCACTGCGATGGTCCCAGGCATTTGCGATCATGGACATCGAGCCGGTCTTTTTGCCGACACTCATTTTGTAGCGGAACAACCCTTCCTTGATGATCATGTTCGCCGCCGCGACCAGGACGGTCCAGCCTGCCAGAGGCTCAACGGGAGCGGATGACATCATCCGGCGGACGGCTTCGTAGCCTATCAGAGTCGCCGAGACAAATACGACGACAGCCACGTTCGAGGCTGCGATGGCTTCCGCACGCGTATGGCCGTAAGGGTGTTCGTTGTCGGCGGGGCGTTGGGCGATCTTCAGCGCAGAAAGGACGGCGATCGAGGTCATCGCATCGCCGATTGAGTTGAACGCATCGGAAATGAGGGCAAAAGAATTCCCCACGATCCCCGAGATCAATTTGACGATTCCAAGGCCGAGGTTGGCGGCAATACCCAGCCAGGAGGCGCGGATCGCGTCGCGGTAGATCAGAGTCCGTTCGGGACGCTTCTGGTGTCTGAGCATCTGGGCGGAAGGCTCGGAAATAGACACGCAGGCTCCTTGGAAACAAATGCAGTGATCGGCTGAGAGATCTTACGTCTCGTAAGCGGTATGCGGAAGTGAATGAGTTGTGACAGCGGGAAAGCCGCCGTAGCGTCTACTACGCGGTAGTGTGGGATACCGTTCACGTAGGGTCCGCTGTGAGCCTGTAAAGCTTTCTCCCCACAAGCCATGTTTATTCATTTGGTTTTCCGTTTGTTCTGGTCGCCTCGAATCCTGGCAACTCCGGCGTAGTCGTCCTGGCTCCCGGATTCACAGATGCTTGCATGCTTGCTTTAGGTCGGCTGCAACGTCCCTCGCAGGGCCAGCGGACCCTACACGTCGCAAACCATCGCAGCGTGACGTAGCGAGAGTTTGTGGTCGTCCCAGTTCGGGAGGAACTCGTGCGCGACGTATCCCGTGTAACCGGTCGCGAGGATCTCTTTCATCACAGCCGGGTAGTTGATTTCCTGGGAGTCGTCGAGTTCGCAGCGTCCCGGGTTGCCAGCCGTGTGATAGTGGCCGATGACGTCTTTGTACTTGCGAATCCTGCGGATGACGTCCCCATTCATGATTGAGACGTGATAGACGTCGAAGAGCAGCTTCATATGGGGCGAATCGACCTGCTTGATCAGGTCGACACAGAAATCGACGTCGTCGCCGAAGTAGCCCGGATGCCCCTTCATCGGGTGGGAGTCATCTTTGCTGTTGAGGTGTTCGAGAACGAGGGTGATGTTCTTGGATTGGGCGAGCGGGATCACCTGTTTCCAGACGTCCACACAACCTTGAGCCGCTTCGTCGCGGTCGATCCCCTCGTACTTCATCCCGGTGAAGGTGATGACTTTTTCAATCTCATGTTTCACAGCGACCTCGATCGATTCACTCAGCTGATCGACGGTGAATTGTCGGTACCGCGGATCGCAGGGACCTTTGGCGAAACCGTGACCACCATGGCCCAGCGAGATCTGCAGGCCCATCTCCCTGACTTGTGGATAAAGATCAGGGGAAATTCCCTCCATCGCGACCAGGCCAATCTCTTGGCAGAGTTTCGCGAGGTCCAGCATTTTCATGCGGTCGTTGTAAGTCCACCCCATGATCGACTGGCGGATCCGACCATGTCGTATGCGGAAATCAGCGGGCACAGCGTCGCGGGGAGGTTGAGCCAATGACGTGGTCGCTCCTGCCGCGAGGAGGACACCAGCAGACGTCGAGACAAACGTGCGTCGATTCATCACAGCAGCCTTGAGCAGAGGCAATGAGCGGGAATGTCTGCGAAACGACATCAAACGGAGAGGGTCTCTGGGGTCAGGATTAATAGCTGACCCCAGTTTATGGATATCCAACTGCGAATGATCTGGGGTCAGCTAACGATCCTGACCCCAGCCACCCACCGCATGACTATTACTTCGCCACAAAGCGATAAATTGCTTTGCCGTCGCCGCTGTAGGTCATGATATAGACTTCGCCGTCTTCATCTTCGCCCAGGGACATCCAGGCCCCTTTGATCGCAGCGATCGGCCGGTTGGCGGTGACGCGTCCCTTCTGAGCATCGTAGGTCAGACCCCAGACAAGATTCGAGACGTAGTCCGAATACAGGTAGACACCATCCAGAGCAGGGGACTTCTTGCCGCGATAAACCTGACTGCCAGTGATCGAGCGACCGATGTCGTGGTAGTATTCCCAGATCGGTTCGAGCATGCCGGGGTTCACATCGACACCCTTGGCACCGAAGGGGTGAAACGACTCACGCAGGCTCCAGCCGAGGTTAGCACCCCGAGTGACGATGTTGATCTCTTCGAACAGATTCTGTCCGACTTCAGCGGCCCACAGATCCCCCGTTTTGCGATCGACTGACAACCGCCAGATATTGCGAACGCCATACGCAAAGATTTCTGGCTTGGCACCGGCTTTCTCAACAAAAGGATTGTCGTCTGGAATCCCATAGCCACTCTTCCGCTTCTGGACGTCCAGTCGCAGGATCTTGCCGAGATGAGTCCCCAGGTTCTGGCCGTTTTCGTGCGGGTCATTCCCAGCGCCACCATCCCCCACGACGACATAGAGGAAGCCGTCCTGGCCAAAGACCAGCGTTCCGCCATCGTGGTTCCAGTAAGGGTGAGCAATCTTCAGCAGGATCTCTTCGGAGTTGATGTCGGCTTTGTTGGGATCATTTTTCGAAACGCGGAAACGAGAAACAACATTGGTGTGTTCTTCATTCTTCAGCGTGTAGAAGACGTAGAACTCGCCGCTTTCTTTGTAGTCAGGAGAGAACGCCAGACCGAGGAAACCTTCTTCATTCTGACGATCGAGATAGCGATTGCGATCCGACAGGTCGAGGAAGACTTTCGTTTCGGTGTCCCCTTCCTTGAAGACGTGAATCGGCCCTTGCTGCAGAGGGACGAAGATGCGTCCGCTGCCATCGCCCGCGTGAGTCAACAGAATCGGACGGTGTTGAACTGGACGACCGCTTTCGCTGCCATCATCCCAGCCTGTCCACTTCAGGTCGGGGAATGCGACTTCGAGGCTGACATTCTTCATGGGTGTCGCATCGACTTCAAAGCCGGGAATCTGCTTGGGCATCGCGACGATCGAGCCGTCCTTCTCATTGACAGCAAGAATGCGGTTGTTGGTGTTATCAATGCAGAGATCGCCAAACGACTCTGCGTTGTCCTTGATCACGACGGGCTTTTGTCCGGGACGAGGAATTCCCCACAGCGTCTTCGCCGAGCTTGATGACAAGAACAACTGGCCGAAGTCATCCCAGGTAATGCCGTTAACACCCGTGAGTCCTGATTTGATAACGTCGCTTGAATCGCCCGACTCCAGATTGATGCGGTACACCAGCCCCTTCTGGTCAGCGACCAGCGCGAAGGAGTTGCCATCAAAAGCAACGCCGCGTGGCTCTTCCATGTTCTTGATCTTGGTATCGTCAAAAACGGTGACTCGCTTGCTGCGGGCATCAACCATGTAGACCGCGCGACGTGCCTTGCTGGCGTCATCTGCATCGCTGATCACGAGTCGATCTGCTTTCGCATCAACGATCGAGTCAATGCAACGCAGCAGTTTGGCTTCGCCTGGAAAATCATCGGCTTCGAGATACGTTTCGACATGGCCATTCAGAGTGACCTTTTTAACCTGGCCCTTATCGCAGACGAACAACGCCTCTTTCATCAGCGTGATGCCGCGAGGATCATCGAGTTCATCCGCCAGAACCGTGACTTTACCAGCCTTGATGACACTGATCTGGCCATCTTTGTCTACGCCGACTTCGCCCGTCTGGGTGACGTAAATCGTCCCGTCACGACCCACACAAACCCCAGCGGCTCCCTTGAGCCCGGTCGCGATCGTCTCCGCGTTCGCAGCTTGAATCCATCCCAGGCACGTCACAGCGGCCCACAGCGACAACATTGCTCGCATCGTCGTTCCTTTTAGCGCAAGTTAACAAAGTAACGGTTGATTCAAAGTAACCACCGCACTAGAGGAACGCAAGCAGGGCCGGGGAGTCAGAGAAGACTGGAACGCAGAGCACTCAGAGGGGAGAGAGGACGCGGAGAAGAGGGATTCTTTTTTTGGAAAAACCGATGCAGTGGCACCCGTTCAACAGAAGCTCGATATGAAAAGCCTTTTTCTCAGCAAACTCTGCTGGCCTCTGTGATCTCTGCGTTCCAAGTTTCTCTGTCTGTCTGATTACTTTTCGACGTGGCGCAACAAAAAAGGGCCCGAGAAGGCCCTTTGGTTGTTTGATCGACTGCCAGAAGATTACTTCTTCTTCTTGTCTTTTTCTTTATCGTCAGCTTTATCGCCGCCGGCTGCTTTCTTCTTCTTACCGAGAGCAGACTTGATGACGCGGAATTTTGGCAGGTGAATCGGAGCCTGACCGTCTTTCCAGCTTTCGTTCTCTTTCATTCCTGCAATACGCTCGACGCGTTTCAGGACGTTCCGAGCACGAACCATCGTGTTCTTGATTTTGAGCGTCTTATTGATAGACACAGGTCATTCTCCTGCAACAAGTTGCATCGACCGGAGTAACCCGGTCCAGTGTTCACGAAAAGGAAGTGGGCGTAGGTGGACTCGAACCACCGACCTCAGCTTTATCAGAGCTGCGCTCTAACCAACTGA
>SXPC01000297.1 GCA_005778225.1 Planctomyces sp.
AAACAGGATGCTAACAATTCGGTCACTTTAGAACTCGCCAACAACATTCCCGTCGTCACGTCCTGCAAGTCTTCGAAGGGTAGTATTGCTAATGTTCGTACTGATATTACGAACTGAGCCATCACCGAGTGCAAACTGGACAATGCCTGTATGCCCGCTTGAGTAATTAACATAACCTGGACCAAGTCCGTTATTGTGGGTAGGGCCGCTTTTCAGTCCTGCAAACATCGGAATCGCGTTCACAGTCATTCCGACTCCCCAGTTCTGGTTCGCGTCCATGTAACCGAGGAACTCACCGAATATTAGCGTGTTCGAAGTGCCGTCTGTAATGTCAGCCATGCGGTTACGTTCACGATTCCGGAAGACGCCGCGACCGTCATTGTAGGCTTCTCCGTACCAGCCAGATACAGCCACGTAGTGAGTCATCATGTTGTCCCAATAGTTTCCACCGTTGCCCCAACCTGACCATCCGTAGTTAATATAAGTGCCATCGCCCCAGCAGATGAAACGGTCGCCCATAGCAGGGTGATTGACAACTGGTCGAGATGGACACTTAAATGTTGGAATATAGGAAAGCATTGCCCGTCGTTCTGCATAGTTGTTCGGGCTATAGTTTACGTAATGAGTGTTTGCGTACGAAAAACCAGGACGAGGTTCAATTTCGTCCATGTAAAGAGTTTTTTCAGCAATATCATATGCATTCCCAGCCTCGAGGAAAGGCAGCAGGTGAGGCAACGGTCCGATACCCTTCCAATTGGTTGAGCCCCACTCACCGGCAGAACCTTGAATTGTACCAGGTTTGATGAATGGTCCGCTGTAACCAAGAGGGAAGTAGCCATAAGTGTCGTGAAAATTGTGGGATGCCAGTGCAATTTGCTTCAAGTTGTTTTTGCAAGAAGAGCGACGTGCCGCTTCTCGCGCCTGCTGAACGGCTGGAAGGAGAATCGCAACTAAAACCGCTATAATCGCGATAACCACTAGAAGCTCGATGAGAGTAAAGCCTCGATACTTTGCGTGAACCATCGAAACTCTTGTCCATGTCGACACCATGCTAAATCTCTCCATTTGAAAAGGAAAAAAGAAAAGTCAGCAGTTCCATGCCAGGATTCAAGACGGAAAAAGATGACACATCCAGGCATGGTGCAACGCAACGCACAAGCAGTTAATAAAGAGCGAGGAGCACACGATCTGCCTGCAACCGTCTGGCTGTGGCAGAAAGATTGAATGCTTTGTCACAAACGCAAACGTCAGACCAAATTTTCAGCAAACGGGAAAATTTTCCCCAGTGAAAAAAGTTAGCTCGATTTATTCCGATCTTTTCCAGTTCAAAATCTTCGGCCTCACGTCGCTGAGCAATTTTACGTGTTAATCGTTTACGTGATGTGCTCTCTGATAGGCAGCATTGTGCCTTGAAATTATGCAATTATTAACAGAACCAGACTTGAAATCTCGTTAGCCTCGCGTGGAAAGCTCCTTTAGTTTTACGTGATTTTATAAGTACACTTCAGTACCCGTGGTACATTTACCACTGCGTAAAACCTCAGTAGCTCAACGGGAATTCCCGAAGGCCGCGCTCTCGCTTCACTCGATAACAGAGACACGACCCCTTCGCCTTGCTGCGATCACAGCGATGATGATTGCCGCTAATGCCAGGCAGCTTATCACGCCCCCCACCCACAATGACCACGGCCGATAAACCATGGTCACGACGTGTTTCCCACGGGGGACGTTTACTCCACGAAACTGGCCGTCCACAGTCTCTATCGAGACAGCCTGCCCGTCGATCATCGATACCCACCCCGGCCATGCCAGATCTGTCAGGATCAGTTGATTTGGCTGGCTGATGAACGTCTCCACCTCGACGCGATTTGGTTGATACGACTTCAATTCAATCGTCGTTGCCCCTTTGTCATTCTCCTGTAATTCGTCACGCCAGCTGATACGTGGTCGCACACCCGCCAGCTTTGACAGGTACACCGGTTCCTGACGTCCCCATGCCCGTCCGAAGTACGGGTCGGCCACAGCCACCGCAGCCTCGATAGGCCACTGCGTCGCATCCAGCGGCTCAAAGCTCAGCACATGTGTCACGCTCGACTTCTGAAGCCATGTCACCTGAGATGGCATCGTCACGAGTTTCCCCTGTTGGCTCCGCTGATCCTCCGGCGGTGCGGGCATCGTCAGTTTGTCGTCATAATACTGCTCTGGTCCGATCCCCAGATAAACCGGCGTCGCAGACAGCCCCGTGGATGTCGCCAGATTGGGCCCTGGCGAAAAAATTCTCGTCAGGCCTTGCGACTGCGAAACGATCTCTTCAACCGGACTCTCATTTCGTTGATTGATCCCCGGGTTCGCGACCAGCAGCGTGTACCCCGTTCCGTTTCCATTGAAAAAGCTGACCTCCGCTCCCGACATCCACAACGTATTCCGCCCCATCACGTACAAGTCGAATATTGAGACCGCCAGCACGAGCCCAATCACCACGCGCCCTGTCTGCGCGTCAAATCGCTTCGTCACGCGATCTAAAAACCAGCCGGCAAACAACGCAACCGTGATCGTGGTCATCACGGTATAACGCCCCGGCCCACGGAAGAACGAAAACCCCGGCAGGTACTGAGCCATCGGCACCAGCCACCCCGTGGCATACACCAGACAAGCCAGTCCCAGCACCAACCAGTACCACATCCGCCACCGCTCACTTGGGGAGAGATCATGATTCCACAGTAATGCGATGATTCCGCCAAATGCCAACGCCAGTGGCAGCAGTCCAAAGTAGAGGTGTGCCTCCACCTTGTTCGTCGACTGCGGGTACGTCAAGAATGTGGGCTGCCCCAGCAGAACGTCTGAATCCACCATTGCATCGTAATAAATAAACGGCGCCACCGTCTGGATCAGATACCACGGCGGCAAATGTCCCTGTCCGACCTCGCCAAATTTCTCCACCGTCGACCGCTGCGACTGCGACTTTAACTCCATCGTCGGGATCAATTGAACCGCCGCCAGCGAGAACCCCAGCAGAAGGGTCATTGATGTCCAGGTCATTGCTGACCATCGACTCACGGCTTGAGCATCATCTGTATCCTCATCTATCGTTGCCGACGAAAGGCCCCACACCGCCATCCCCACACACGCCAGCACACTGATAAACGCCAGATTGTAGTGGCCCGCCAGCAACTGCAGGCCTGTGACACCTGCCAAGACTAAGTAGTACGCGGGCTGCTTCTGTTGAATTGCTCGCTGCAAGGCCCACAGCTGCCACGGAATCCATCCTCCGGTAATGATCGCCCACTCCAGACAGCTTCGAGCAGGGAACCATCCAAAGACAAACACACACGCCGCCAGGACTGCCGCCGACTTCGACAGTCCATTCTCTCTTGCCAGAACCCCCATTCCGACAAACGCGATCAAGGTATGCACCAGGTGATTGGCGTTGTAGGCCGAGTTGACATCCATTAGCCAGTAAAACAGGAGGTGAAACGGATAAAACACGCCCGTCTGACTTTCTCCCACCAGTGGATATCCAAATCCGACCAGGTTATTCCACAGCGGCAAAACCCCCTGCTTTAGCCAGTCAGCAAAGTAGGTCTTCTGCGGAAAGAAATACGTATATGTATCGCCGCCAATGATCCCATACCCGACTGCCAGTGGCCACCAGAAGAATAGCGTGAGCGCGATTCCGACGACCGTGAAGATCGCCAGATCCAGCCATCGTGATGATGTGCGCGAAATAGGTTCAGACATGCAGGGACTGCCTCATCAGCTGACAGGATATCGAACTTCCGGGAACACTTCTGAAAAACCAGGCAAGCTCCGTTGAGTTTAACGAAGCATCCTGGCACCGTCGTCACCATGCGGCAGGCATTTTCCTGAATTGACGGTGGCCCAAGCCGCAGCGCATCCTCTAAGATGTTGGCCATAAGACCAGCCAGTCAATGGACGAGTTGCAGGTCTGCTCATCACGCCTTGAGACGAAGGAGTCATTGATGTCCACCCAGCTGTCACTTCACGAAAAACTTTGCGAACTGGCAGATAACCTGTGGTGGAGCTGGCAGCCTGATGTCAGCGAGATCTTTCACCTGATCGACGCGCAGCGCTGGGCGGACCTCAATCACAATCCGATCATCATGCTCCGCGAGTACACGCCGGAGAAGCTCGAACGCAAAGCCAGAGAAGGGGTTCTCCCTTCCCGCATCAACCTCGCTTACCGTCAGTTCAAAGAATACATGAAGTCCCACCAGACTTGGGGCGTGCATGAAGCGGGCATCCTCGGCTACCGCCCAGTCGCTTACTTCTCCGCAGAGTTCGGTCTCCACGAATCACTCCGCGTCTACTCCGGCGGCCTGGGTGTCCTCGCTGGCGACCACCTGAAATCCGCCTCGGACCTTGGCATTCCGCTCGTCGGCATCGGCCTGTTTTATCATGAAGGCTACTTCTCTCAGTCCCTCAACGACGAAGGCTGGCAGCAGGAGATCTATAACACCGTCGATATCAAAGACATGCCCATGCATGTCATGAAAGATGATCACGACAAACCAATCATCATTTCCGTCGAGGCGGGCACAGGCAAAATCCACGCCCGCGTTCTCCGTGTCAACGTGGGACGCAACCTCCTGTTCCTGCTCGACAGCAATATTCCCGAAAACACGCCGGAAGACCGCAAGCTGACTGCCCGTCTCTATGGTGGCGACCAGCGCACCCGTATTCGTCAGGAAATCCTTCTGGGCATCGGCGGGGTGCGGGCTTTGACGGCGATGAAGATCGAGCCACGTGTTATTCACATGAACGAAGGGCACTCGGCGTTTGCGCCGCTGGAAGTCATTCGCATCCGGATGCACCGTGATGGCCTTTCGTTTCATGATGCGATCCCCGAAGTCCGTCCGATGTGCTGCTTCACGACGCACACCCCCGTCGCCGCTGGTCATGACCGCTTTGACCCTGCGTTGACCCTGGAACAGCTCGGCCCGATGGCTCAGCAGCTTTCGCTCAATAGTGAAGGCTTCATGGCGCTCGGCCGTGTCGAGCCAGGGAATCACAGCGAGCCGTTCTGCATGACGATCATCGCATTCAAAACCAGTCATCGCGCGAACGGCGTCTCCAATCTCCACGGCGTCGTTTCACGCCGCATGTGGACCTGCCTGTGGCCTTACCTCAGCGAAGCTCAGATTCCGATTGGCCACATCACCAACGGCGTTCACGTCTCCTCCTGGCTCGCCCCCAACCTGCGAGTTCTTTACGACCGCGTCCTCCCCGATAAATGGTACCTGCGTACCGGCGAAGCCAAGGTCTGGGAAGGGATCGACACTGTCACCAACGGCGAGATGTGGGAGATTCACCAGACACTCAAAAACCGCATGGTCAACTTCGCCCGCTCATGGATGGTCCGACAAGCCGTCCGGCGTCATGCTCCCGATGAAAAAATCGACGCGCTCCAGCAGATCCTCGATCCGCAAGCACTGACCATCGGCTTCGCGCGACGCTTTGCTCCTTACAAACGTGCTGACCTCATCATGCACGACATCGACCGCTTAGCTCGTCTTTTCGAAGATGAGAAGCGCCCGCTGCAACTGATCTATTGTGGCAAGGCTCACCCGGCCGACGAGCAGGGCAAGAAAATCCTGCAGCGCATTTACAAGATCTCTCAGGAAAAACCCTTCCTCGGCAAGATCATCTTCCTCGAAGACTATGACATCAGTATCACGCGTCAACTCGTCCAGGGGGTCGATGTCTGGCTGAACAACCCACGTCGTCCACTCGAAGCCTCAGGCACCTCGGGGCAAAAAGTCGTTCTCAACGGCGGCTTGAACCTTTCCGTTCTTGATGGCTGGTGGGCAGAAGCCTACGACGGGATGAACGGCTTCTCCATCGGCAACGGCGAAACCCACGTCGATACCAACATCCAGGACGAACGGGACGCCATCAGCCTGATCGAAACCCTCGAGAACGAAGTCATCCCGCTCTACTACCAACGAGACCGCGACGACCTCCCCCGCGACTGGGTTCTCCGCATGAAGCGAGCCGTCCGCACCCTCGGCTGGCGCTTCAACGCCGACCGTATGGTTATGGACTACACCAAGCTGAGCTATATCCCGGCCGCGGGGGGACTCTCCTCGGAACTGATGATCATG
>SXPC01000298.1 GCA_005778225.1 Planctomyces sp.
CAGTCGATCTGGGAGAAACGCCGTGTCGGGAGGCAACGGGCCGGTGAGCAGATAGCCGAACTTCTTGCAGTGTTCGATCGCGGGCATGATGATGTTTTCTTCTTCGCCATTGCCGAACAGGCCATGCTCGCCAGCGTGAGGATTGAGTCCGAGCACAGTCAGCTTTGCAGGTCGTCCACGCAGACGATACATCGCTTTGCCCGTCAGTTCGATCACTTCATTGAGACGCGAGAACGTAATCATAGATGGCACCTCAGCGTAACCCACATGCGCCGTCACCAGGGCGCAAGTGATCTTCTCGCTGGTCAGGACCATGCAGTAATTCTTGATCCCAGTACGGTCTGCGAAGATCTCGGTATGCCCAGGGTAAGGTACGCCCGCGAGTTGCAGCGACTCTTTGTTGATCGGCCCGGTAACAACACCAACGACATGCCCTTCCATGGCTGCATCAATGGCTGCGCTGATATAGGCATAGGCCCCCTGGCCACAGATCGCATTCACGCGTCGCGGTGTGAATGACTTTGCTTCGACGACCTTCAAGTCAACGAGTGCCGGGCGAGTCAATTCGTCGGTGACTTGCCCGACGGAGATCACGTCGATCTGCTGGAGGACATGTTCCATCCCAACCTTCGGCGCCACCCTCTCCAGCACCGCCAGATCCCCATACAACACCGGGATCGTCTTCGACTCGCTCGTCCACTGCGCCAATAGCTTCAAACTCAACTCCGGCCCGACCCCAGCCGGATCTCCCATCGTGACTGCCAGTTTGTGTTTCATCCCGTCCCTCATCCCTCCATCAGAGCCGCGCCCGACAGGAAGCGCACCCACTTAACACATGAAGTCATCACAAACGAAACAGAGGTGGCACGCCCATCGAGCATCCACCTCTGTCTTGAAATCAATGCGCTTCCTTTCGGTCGCGTCTCTGACTAGATCAATCTTCCATGATCTCTTTTTCTTTATGAGCAGCGTGCTCGTTGATCTTGCCTTCATACTGCTTGGTCAGATCCTGGATCGACTCCTTGCAGGCTTCGGCTTCGTCTTCTGAAAAGAGCTTGTCTTTCAGGCCGTTATCAACGTGCTTGTTAGCATCGCGACGGATATTGCGAACCGAAACGCGAGCATCTTCCGCGTTCTCTTTGATACGAGAGGCCATCTGTTTACGACGCTCCGTCGACAGCGGCGGAATGTTCAGACGAATGAAGCGGCCGTCATTATTTGGAGCCAACCCCATGTCGCTCGACTGAATCGCCTTGGCAATGTCATTCAGAGCAGAAGCATCGAACGGGCGAATCAGAATCTGCTGAGGCTCGGGGACGCTGATCTGGGCGATCTGCTTCAGTGGGGTCGGAGAACCGTAATAGTCCACGCGAATTCCATCGACCAGCCCCGGCGTCGCGCGACCCGTGCGCAAACCTTTCAGCTGCTCCTGGAAGACATGAGCCGCCTTCTCCATGCGTTCTTCAGCGTCGAGTAGGATTTCGTCCTGGGTCATTGAACAGCCTCATCAATCGAAAGAAATAAATCGTGGAAACGAACGCGATTCGGGCGTTCGGAATGTTCAAGTTCGAAACGACTACGATAACGGATGCCCCACCTCAAAGAAAGCGTTTGACCGCAGCTGCTTACCTGTCGGCAATGCCCAGGCGCTTCTGGATCTCTTCGAGCGGAACCCCCTTGGTCTCGGGCACCATGGTCAGCACCCAGAGCAGTTGGAGAGTCATCATAAACCCAAAAAACGCAAAAATCGTCCAGGGAGGCATCGCTCCGACCATGACGGGGAAAAACGTCGTCAGTAAGGCGGCAAAAATCCAGTGCGTAAACGAACCGAGCGCCTGCCCGGAAGCCCGATACTGGTTCGGGAAAATCTCCGAGATAAACACCCAGATCACGGCCCCTTGCCCCACGGCATGCGCCGCGATGAAGGCAAAGATACAAGCCGGGACGATCGCGTAGAATTCTGTATAAAACGCCCAGCTACACAGCCCCAGCGAGGCGATGTATCCGAACGACCCAATAATCAGCAACGTCTTTCGTCCCAGTCGATCGATCAGATACAACCCCAGGAAGGTGAACACCAGGTTGGTGACGCCGATCCCGATGGACTGCAGCAAGGCCGATTCCTTCGCCAGCCCGGTCCACTCAAAGATTCTCGGTGCGAAGTACAAAATCGCATTGATCCCGGACAGCTGATTAAAAAACGCAATCAGAAACGCCAGCAGAATCGGCTTGGAGAGTCTTCTTGTCCAGAAAGTCGGTGCAACAACGGATTCTTCTTCATTGGAGGCAAGGATTCGGTTCGCTTCGTCATCGATATCGCTCTGCGTCCGCGAGGGGTCAATCTGGAGCATGATGCGTTTGGCTTTCTCCACTTCCCCCGCATGACCGAGCAACCAGCGCGGACTCTCAGGAATGAAGATCGTCATGATGGTGTAGATCAACGCAGGAATCGCCTCGACTCCCAGCATCCAGCGCCAGGCCGATTCGCCCACATTGGCAAGGAGCGCATTCGAGAGAAACGCCATTAGGATGCCGAAGACGATGTTGAACTGAAACATGCCTGCCAGTCGTCCGCGGAATTTGGCCGGGGCAATTTCCGAGATATACATCGGCGCGGCGACTGTCGAGATCCCGACTCCCAGCCCTCCGATAAACCGCGCGATCATGAACGAATAAACGTCTGTCGCCAGCCCCGACCAGACCGCCGAGGCGAAATACAGCAACCCAATCCACAACAGCGTATTTTTCCGCCCATATTTCTCGGAAGGCCACCCACCAACGGCTGACCCCAGGACCGTTCCCCAGAGAGCAGACGACATCGCGAACCCATGGAGCTGGTCATTCAGTCCCCATAGCTGCTGGATCGTCTTTTCCGCACCCGAAATGACGACGGTGTCGAAACCGAACAAAAATCCGGCCAGCGCGGATGTGATCGAATAGAACAATAATTGTGAGCGCATCGTGAACTTTTCTCTATATGGTAACGTCTTCAATCTCATCAGCATAAGTTGATTCAAGTCCTTTTTGAACCGCGAGAACGCTCTTTCTTGTCAAACGGCACGTTTGATAACTGTGACACCCCAGCACAGATCTCAAAAGGTGTTGAAAAAGTTTCCGACTTATGGTTTGATCAGTAGTTCAATCACATCTAAAGGCTAGTGGAAGACGTTAAGGTATCGAAGGCAATGATCGTTGGTATTGATCTCGGGACGACGAACTCTCTGTGCGCAGTCCTGCAAGATGGAGAATTGAAGCTGATCCCCAACGCTCACGGTCAAGTCCTGACCCCTTCCATGGTGGGCATCCTGGCGAGCGGTGAAGTCGTGGTTGGGGAAGCCGCCCGCGAACTCAAAGTCACCCAGCCTGAACGAGTCGTCGGCCGGTTCAAACGCTGGATGGGCATGGACCGTCAGGTTCCTCTCGGCAAGAAAACCTGGTCGCCTGTCGAACTCTCTTCGATGGTGTTACGCGCACTCAAAGCCGATGCAGAAGCATTTCTCAAACAGCCAGTGACCGAAGCCGTCGTCACCGTCCCCGCCTACTTCAACGAACATCAGCGACGCTCGACCGTCCAGGCGGGCGAACTGGCTGGCCTCAAGGTTCGTCGCATCATTAACGAGCCAACCGCAGCTGCTTTGGCGTATGGCTTTAACGAACGCGATAAAAACCAGACAATCCTCGTCATGGACCTGGGAGGCGGGACGTTCGATGTGACGGTCATGCAGGTCTTCGAAGGCGTTTTCGAAATCATCTCGACCGCAGGCGAAGGAAGCTTAGGGGGCGAAGACTTTACAGACCGTCTTGCCTCGGAAATTCTTTCGCGCCAAGGCCTCAGCCTGGAGCGCGCGGAGATGACCGCCCCCCTGCTCGTCTCACGACTGCTCCATGAATGCGAACGAGCCAAGCGAGACTTTTCCCAGCAGGATGTC
>SXPC01000299.1 GCA_005778225.1 Planctomyces sp.
GGTGATTCTGCAGGACTCCCTTGGCCATCTTCTGCAGCATGATCGTCTTGCCAGCACGAGGTGGCGAGACGATGAGGGCACGTTGGCCCATTCCGATCGGGCAGAGCATATCGACAATGCGGGTGCTCAGCTCTTCGGGTTCGCTGGAGAGTTTGAGGCGTTTCTCAGGGTGAAGCGGCGTCAGGTCATCGAAGAAGACCTTATCGGCCAGCATGTTCGGATCCTGCCCGTTGACGGCTTCGACGCGCAGTAGCGCAAAGTATCGCTCGTTTTCTTTCGGCGGGCGAATCTGACCCGCGACGGTCGCCCCTTTGCGAAGTCCAAAGCGACGAATCTGCGATGGCGAGACATAGATATCATCGGGGCAGGGCAGATAGTGATAGTCCGGGCTACGCAGGAAGCCGAAGCCATCCGGCAGGATCTCGAGAGTCCCGTCGCCGAACATCAGGCCGTTGAGCTTGGTCCGCTCTTTGAGGATCTTGAAGATCAGATCCTGTTTTTTGAGCCCAGTATAGTCCGTCAGGTTTTCTTTACGCGCGAGATCGAAGAGCTCCTTCATCGTCATTTTTTGGAGCTCGGCGATGTGCATCTCGCCGCGTTTGACTTCTTCGTATTTGTCGTCAGCCGCGATCTGCGCCTTGGAGCGCGCGTCGGAAGATTTGTAATTGTCGTAATCAGTGGCTTCAGTGGCCATGACGGGTCTCTTCAGTTCGAGGTGACGTGAGGCACGTGAGAGGGGGCAGGCTTGGATGACCGGGCTGCAAGCTGTTGGAGAGCTTGAACGAAATCGCGACCGGCCAGAGACAGAGGTTGGTTATTGTTGATGATCAGTTTTGCACGAGACTTTTTCGTCTCGAGTGGCCACTGACTTTCTTCGCGGATGCGAAGTTGCTCGTTGTTCCATGATCGCTGCTGCTGAACGCGCTCCAGACGGGAGGCGTCTGATGTTTCGATGTAGAAGATGGAATCGCAGAGCTGATCCCAGCCCGCTTCGAGCAGAATCGCGGCGTCGAAGAGAATGACGTCGCATTCACCGGATTGCTGATGGTGGGCGAAAAGAGTCTTAAATCGCTCGACCATCCAGGGGTGAACGATCTTTTCCAGAGTGGAACGTCGCTGACGGGAAACGGGATCACTTCCCCAGACTAGCGCACCGAGCACTTTGCGATTGATCTCGCCATCGACCAGCAACGTCGACGGGTCAGACAGAATCCCCGAAAATGTCTCAACGACGCGCGTCTTCAGCTCGGGAACTCGCAGTGCTTCATGACCGACGACATCACCATCGACAATCGCGAGCGACATCTGCTCGGCGGCAAAGCGGGTCAGAGCACTTTTCCCCGCACCGATTCCGCCCACGATCCCCACAACCGGAGGACGTGCCTTAATGGCGGCGCTGGAATCAGAGGAACGGGATATCACCAGAGTCGATCCGTCGAGCGAGAAGTTGGCGTCGGGTGGGAAATCAGGAAGGAAATGGAAACACGCCAGACTGTTGATCAGACCAGCGACGCCAAGAAGTGACTACACGATCGCCGTCCGCGTGTCGTCGTCTGGTCATTCGTTGCAGGATGAGGGATTTGCTTCGAGATGGTTCAGAGAAGACAGGAGGGAGAGGGAGTCCGACGCATTCGTTCACGGGCGTCGATCGATCAAAACGCAGGCTGCCTGGACCGGCAGAACGCTGATCGACGAGGAACACCGCAGGTCGGTGTGCGTCAATCCTTGGGATGATTGAGTGGGTCACGTGACGTGTTGAGTTGAGTACACGTATCGTCTCAAGGCATACTCTCAAAGTCAATCATTGGTTCCAGTTTTTGGCTGACGGCAGGGAAAACTCGGACCAACTCTGGTCCTATCAATAAATGTTGATAAGACGTGATTTGCCATGGCTTTGACGTCAATTCGTTGCAGGGAATTCCCGCAAAAGCAAGCAAAAGAGCTGCCATGCCTCCCATTGCAACCCTTCTCAAATTCTACTTCCGTGAGTATGGTTTGAGAAACTCCTGCCAGACGCGTTCACCAGACGTCACTCAAGATCTGAGCGGAAACAGCCGATATTGAGCGGATGGGACAGCGGCCTATGCGGAAAAACGATGGCATTGGCAGACGAGATTCCCTCCGCTCCACCCTCTGACTTACGACAAGGATGTCGATGGCCGGGTACAAAGAGCATATTACTGTCAGCAGCTTTCTGGGTGCAGGACTCGGCGCAAGTGCATACCTGTTCTTCGGTTTCACGCCCGTCGAAGCCTCTTTGACCGGGTTCCTGACCGCATTTGGCGGGATGTTGCCGGACCTTGATTCTCAATCGTCGCGTCCGGTGAAGGATCTGTTCGCCATGCTCGGCGCTGTTCTGCCGTTGTTCATCATGGGACGACTGATGCGGTCCGTCGAGGTGATCCCGACGGCGGAAGCTCTCGCGCTCACGTTTATCCTCCTCTATCATGGCATTCGCTTTGGAGGGATGTGGCTGGTCGGCAAATTGGCGGTTCACCGCGGCATGTTTCACAGTATCCCAGCTATGTTCATCACCATGCTGATCGCATTCATGGCGACTGCAGATTCAGAAATTCGCGTCCGCCTGCTGCTGGCCTTCGGAATTGGTCTGGGCTTTTTCTCTCACCTGTTGCTCGATGAGATCTATGCGATCGAATGGAGCGGTGCCCGGATCCGCCTCAATAAGTTCGCAGGGTCTGCCCTGAAATGGGTTGGCAAAACACAATCGGCCAACATCGTCACCTACGGGATTCTCTTTGCGTTAACTTACACGACGCTCATCGACGTCGGCTTGATTCGACTCGACGGGATGCAGGCGCAGACGGAAACGCCGACGACCATCAATGCCCCCGTTCTCCAGGAAGCTCAGGCCATGCCAGATGCTCCTCACTGGCGTTAGCAATCGACTCGATTGATGAACGAAAAAAGCCCTGGGCGATCCTTGATCATCCAGGGCTTTTTCTGTGGGAAGTGATGCTTACCTGTACTTCGGGACTCGCATCATGTGTGGTTCTGGATCAAACAGAATCATCTTGGGGTTGCCATTCTGATCCTGAATCGTCTGTTGTTCTGCAATGAGGTTCTGTTGACCGGTCGCCGGATTGTTGGAGTACTTAGCACCGAACGCCTTGGCGAACTCGAACGCGCGTGGATCTCGCTCTTGAGTGAACGATCCGACGGTCACATACGATTGATATCGATCGTGGAACACCCATGCCTCGACGCCGCGTGCTCGGAGGGCGTTGCAGGTCTTCCAGGCGTCCCAGTATGCGACGTCAACAGAGGCTTGTCCGGTCAATTTGCTGAAGGCAGATTCCAGATCCTTATCTCCCTGCTTGGTGACCGATTTTCCTTTGAATGTCGCGATGACCAGTGAAAAATCACCCTTATTGTCGAACAGAGAGAACTCCATGCCTGCGTTGATCTGCAGGAGTTCGGGATTGCGTTTGCGGGCCTGAACTTCTTCGGGGGTCAGCATCGGGTTAACGGTCAGGAAAGCTCCCGAGAGGGGGCCGGGCTGTCCTGGAGTTTCGCGATAGATGCCGCCTTCAGTCAGGCAGGCGGGCTTCAGTTTTTTCACATAGAGCAGCGTTTCCTGGGCTGTCTTTCCACTCTTGGTGGAAGGCTCGATATCTTCATAGTTTCCTGCAACCACGCAGATTTCTTTGTCGAGCTTGTATTTCTTGTTTGTTTCGCGACCACGTCGGTCCTGGGTTTGAATCTGGCCGGTCGCTTCGTCGCGTGAGAAACTGTAAGCAGGGATGCCCACTTGACGAAGTTCGAAGACCAGTTCATCGGCAGCGATTTCGGGTGTCTTTCCCTCGACTTTCATGCCCTCGGTCGGCTCTGAAATCGTCGCGACCATGATCATCCAAGGACCGTGCTGCTTGGAGAGGGCGTAACGCTTGCCTTTGACGGCTTCGATACCACCTGCGCCAGCAGAATTGACGAGACTACAAATTGCGATTGTCGCAATGAACAATGATTGAATGCGATAAGCAGGCATGACAAGACTCCGTACTGAACCCGCGACGAACCGTCGAGGGAAGTGTCGCTACGGACCAGAGGTGAGAGATTGGCAGGAGAACATCTGAATGACTCGACTCAGCCAGCAAGATCAGCTTCATAAAACGAATCTGATCGGGCAGCTGCGCGATGTTCAATTCAGTCCATCGAGTGGAGTTCTAGGAAATCAGGTAATTCTTGTCGAGAGGCCAAAGATTGCCTAAAGATTTCTGTTGTAAAGAGAACAATTGATGCACGCCCTGTTTAGCCATCGCCAGCTGGGCTGTCAGCTGTTCAAGAGAGAAGGCTTTATTCTCTGCCGTCCCCTGAATCTCGACGAATTCATCGTCGCTGGTCATGACGACATTCAGATCGACTTCTGCAGTACTGTCTTCCGAATAATCCAGGTCCAGCAGCAGCTGACCGTTCACATACCCCAGGCTGACCGCGGCGATCCCCTGCGCGACAGCCGCCTTGGCGCTGAAGGTCGGATCGCGCCTCTCGATCGAATTGAGGGCGTCCACCAGGGCGATAAACCCGCCTGTGATCGACAGCGTCCGTGTCCCGCCGTCGGCTTCCAGAACATCACAGTCGATCGTGATTGTCCGCGGACCCAGCGCTTTCGTATTCACCGCAGCGCGCAGGCTACGGCCGATCAGACGCTGAATTTCTGTGGAACGACTGTCTGTCTTCAATCGCTCGCGAGACTTTCTCGGAGACGTACTGCCTGGCAGCATGCTGTATTCCGCTGTCACCCAGCCGGAGGGATCTTTGAGCGGATCTTTCCACGGCGGCAGCTTGTCTTCGACTGAGGCGGTGCACAGAACCGTCGTCGATCCGGCCTTGATATACACCGACCCCGCTGCCTTCTTGGTGAAGTTGCGAATGATCTCGATCGGACGGACTTGATCAGCAGGACGGTTGAGGTGGCGCATGGGGGATCATCGTCATTCAAAAGTCAGAATACGGAATTCGTCGGAAACGAGCAAAGGGTAACAGATCTCGATCAGAGCCGCGACCGAAGAGAGCATTTGCTCGGTGTGCCACGACCGTGTCGGCCGGGTGATTGCGCCATTGACGACCAACTTGAACTCGGCACGGCTGACACAGCCGTGGCACACGAGCGACTCTAGTTCACATCACATCGCCAGTGCCCGCTCAATCGCTTCTTCAATCTCGCCGCCCGATCGATTCGTCCAGATGATCTCCCCCTTGGAATTCACGACGTAGACACGCGGGATCGTGTCGATGGCGAGTTCCTGAAAGAATGCTTCTGCGCCGTAGGCATTCGGCCAGGGGACGTGCAGGCGCTCGATGAACATCTTCATATTCGGAAGGGCATCTTCTTGTTCCATTGTGATGCCGACAAACTGAAGGCGAGGGTTCTCTCCAAATTTGCCATAAACGTCCACCAGATGTTTGGTCTCTGCAATGCACGGCCCACACCAGCTGGCCCAGGCATCGACGACGAGAACCTTGTCCTGCATCTGCTCGGCTGTCAGGGCTTTGTCATCGATCCATCCTGCGGGACGAAACTCCGGCAGCGCCTTGCCGATAGCGCCATCGGAACCTTTCTCCAATGAAGCCACAATAAACGCGATCACCGCCGTGCAGACAGCAATCATTGCAATCGCCTTCCAGTTCGTCGGACGATCATCGGAAGCCTCTGCGTCGGACATAGCGTTCATTTCCAATCAGAAGGAATGAGACTCAAATCAAGACCGATTGCTGTCAACGACTAAGTCTGAGACAGATCGTAAAGCGGGGCAAGCTTATTACGAAGATGATCGATCAGAGGCTGGTGAGACAACGGCTTTTTCGTGATCCGTTCAATCAGCTGAGCGGCCGAGTAACGACGTCCGTGATGATGGATGTTGGATCGCAGCCATTCGAGGAGTGGCTTGAAATCGCCGTTTTCGAACTGACGATCAAGGTCACCCAGATCGGTCGCAGCCTGCTGGAACAACTGGGCGGCGTACATATTGCCCAGAGCATAGGTCGGGAAATAGCCAATCAAACCGGCTGACCAGTGAACGTCCTGCAGGCAGCCCATGGCATCGGACGGGACCTTGATTCCTAGATAGTCTTTGATCTTTTTATTCCACGCAGCCGGAATGTCTTCCGCGGGTAGATCACCCGACATCATCGCCTGTTCGAGCTCGAAGCGGAGCATGATGTGCAGGTTATAGGTGACTTCGTCTGCTTCGACCCGGATGAACGTCGGGCGGATATCGTTGATCGCAGAATAGAACTGCGAGATGTTGACGTCGCCCAGTGGGTGTGGAAAATGCTGCTGAGCTTGCGGGTAGAAGTGCGTCCAGAACGACAGCGAACGCCCGACAAAGTTTTCCCACATGCGTGACTGTGACTCGTGAATCCCCAGAGAAACCGTTTCGCCACAGGGCATTCCAAAACTCTCGCGAATAAGCCCCTGCTCATAAAGGCCGTGACCGGTTTCATGAAGCACGCCAAAGAACGCGGAGTTGAAGTGGCGCTCTTCGTAACGAGTCGTCATGCGACAATCCCCAGGTGCAATCCCCGAACAGAACGGGTGAGCCGAGACATCGAGACGACCGGATGTCATATCGAATCCGACAGCAGCCGAGGCCATTTCGCAGAAGCGCTTCTGCTGGTCGATCGGGTAAAACCGAGACAGAATGCTGATCGGCGCTTTCACCGACGAGGCTGAAATCTCTTTGACCAGCGGGACGAGTTGTTCACGCAAAGCAGCAAAGACTTTCTCAATCTCCGCTGACGAGGCATAGGGCTCGTAATTATCAAGAAGTGCATCATACAGAGATTGATCGGCGACACGCAGGGCAGAGGCTTCTTCCTGCTTAAGATGAATGACCTTCTTCAGTGACGGCAGGAACTGCGAGAAGCTGCTGGCTTTACGGGCGTTGACCCAGGCCAGGTGGGCATGCGATGTGGCGCGGGTGATTTCTTCGACCAGACGCTGAGGCAGGCGGGTTGCTTTGCTGAAATCACGTCGGGCTTCGCGGACATTCGCAGCTTGGACAGTATCATCGTCAAGGGCGGAGCCGAGTTCATCCTCCGCGGCTGCGATCATGTCAGCGAGCTTCTTCGAGGTGGCCCGTTCGTGTCGCAGACCAGCCAGAAGACTTAGCTGCTCGGCGCGAAATTCTGTTCCTCGTGGCGGGAGGCAGGTCTGTTCATCCCAGCTGACCAGGCTGCCACACGATCCAAGAATCGCGATCTGCTGAAGTTCAGTGGTCAGAGCAGAGTAAGCCGTCGAAGTCGTGTTATCGGACATGGGTGTCGATTTTCGTTATTGGAAGTATCTCGAAAAGTTGTACTCACCCGTCTACAGGCGATGAAAATAGTTTAATTCACAACCGAGGTTCAGGGACAGGCAATGACAGGAATTTGTCAACGATGAAGAGTGGTCAGCGGTTTGGCGGGATGGTGTCGGTCTTGGGAACTTCGCGATTGACGCGTCATGTGAAACTCGGCACGGCTGACACAGCCGTGGCACACGAACCATTTTTAGTTGCATAGAACCAAATACAAAAAAAGAGCCTCCGAAAAATCGGAGACTCTTTGCATTGTCATTATCTGATCAGTCAAAGACTTACTCTGGCATGGGAGCAGAGACTTCGTGATTGACTGGCTGAATGTCGCCGCCGAAGGCTGGGTCATCGTTTTCAGCGGTCACAGCCGGAGTGATTGGTTGAGATTTGTTGTAGCCTTGTGACTTCATCAGTTCAGCGACCTGAGTCGAGATTTCCGCAGAAGATTCGACGCTCATGATCATTTCGCTTTTCGGAACGATCGTTGTCATGCCCTTCTGAGCAGCAACCTGCTTGGCGTAGGGAGTGACTTGATCGCGGAAGGCGCGGATCAGCTTTGAGCGGTGAGTCTGGAGAATTTGAACAGCCTGAGACTGAGCTTGCTTGAGGGTCATGTTGGCCTGGACTTCCATGGCCTGCAGTTGTTGCTTTTGTTCCAGAGTTGGCTCTGCTCCGAATTCTTTCTGCTTGGTTTTGATCTGATTGACGAAGATATTCTTCGCCTGAACGATTTTCCCGTTCAGTTCGTCCTGCTTGGCTTTGAGTTGCTTGGTGATGTCCGCGTCGCGACCCAGTTGAGAAGCGACGGCATCCAGATCAATGACGGCCAGGCCGCCCGTTGTTTTTTGTGTCAGAGCGGGGGTTGCATTCTGTTGATTGCAGCCAGCCATGAGTGAGAAGACAAGTCCAGACAGAGCCAGTGAAGAGATCAGGCGGGCATTCATCACGAGAATCCTTTCCCGTTTTTGTGATTGGGGGCGAGAACAATAAGGCCGGGAGTCTAAAGCGAAACGGGAAATCGGGTCAAGAGCGGCTTTCTGATCACTATTTGGCGGACAATTTTGCGACAAAATCGCGGTGTTCGCTCGTATTGAAACCGGCCTGCATGCGCTCGATGACCTTGCGTTTGTCCATTGTCAGCAAGGCCTCGAGATCCATCCACAGGCCAGGAAACGCACTACTTTTCAGATATCCATCATTCGGATCTGCCGTCAATGAGACATACTCGCCTTCTTTCAGGACGAACCAGTCAAAGCCCGGCCGAACGGTCCGCCAGACAATGTACTCTTTCACTCCAGCCTTTTGATAAACACGTTTCTTGACGTGAAGATCCTTGCTGGAAGAACTAGCTGCGATCTCGACAACGAGTTCGGGAGCCCCTTCGAGATAACCCTTCTCCTCAATTTGGCAGTTGCCGTGTTTGGGGTGATCAATATACATCACTGCGTCAGGCTCAGGGACATCTTCATCACTGAGAATGCTGGTGACAGGAGGAAAAACCTCGGCATTGGGGGTGTGCGACTCGTACTCATAAAGCCATCGCAGGATAATTCCTTGTGGCCGTCCATGTCGCGTACTGATCGCTGCAGAATTTACGTAGACAACCCCTTCCAGTAGTTCTGCATGACGGATCTCGGGCGTGTCTTCCCAGCGACAAAGAAATTCCTCCTTCGTCAGGACATCTCCGTTTTCCAGCTTCAATTTTGGTTCGGTCACTGTCGACATCGCATTCCTCCCGGGCAGACGACTTATTCTAACCGCCCGTTTTGCGCAAGGCGATACTTTTCTCTGCGCGGAGCTAGCTAAAATCGGTGTGCCACGGCTGTGTCAGCCGTGCCGAATTCACGTTTGACATCAACTCGCGATCCCCCCTCGGGGTGGCTGGGGTCAGGTTTTCTATCTGACCCCAGTTGATTTGCAATTGGTCGCACATTCTGGGGTCAGCTAACGATCCTGACCCCAGCCACCTATCGCACCAGACCTCAGCCGACGGGTGCAAACCGGCTCACAATCGCTTTCGCTGACCTCAATCCATCCACGGCAGCAGAGACAATTCCCCCAGCATAGCCAGCCCCTTCGCCGACGGGATAAAGCCCTTCAAAGCCGGGGGCAACGCGTGTCTGGAGATCGCGGTCGATGCGAACAGGAGCCGAGCCTCGCATCTCCGGGCCGACGACGGTGCCGTTTTTGACCAGGTTGCCGCGATACTTCTTGTCCATGATCGGCAAGCCTTCACGCAGTGACTTGAGCACGACGGGCGGGAGGATTTCGTCCATGTTGGCGATGATTGTCCCCCGTTCATACGACGAGGGGAGGGGGATATCCGAGATAGACTTCTTGCCTTTCAGGAAGTCGCCCGCCCAGGAGATCGGCGCTTTGTATTCGCCCATGCCGATCATGTACGCGGCTTGCTCGTACTTCCGCTGCAGGTACATGCCCGCCAGAGGATGATCGCTGCCAAATTCGTGAGGATACAGCGTCACCATCAGCCCGCTGTTGGCGAAGATGGAATCGTGGCGTGAGTTGCTCATCCCGTTGGAACAGAACTCGCCGTACTCCGAGACACTGGGGATGACGTACCCGCCTGCACACATGCAGAACGAATACATCTCGCGATCCTGGTTGTTCGTGTGCAGTTTGACGGTCACCGAGTAATCAGCTGCCCCGAGCAGATCGACGTACGTGTCTTTGCCATACTTATGGTGATTGATCTGCGCCTGAGGCTGTTCGATGCGCAAGCCGAGCTGAAACGGCTTCTGTACGATGGGCACGCCCTGTTCGTAGAGCGTTTCGTAGGTATCGCGAGCTGAGTGACCGATGGCGAGAATGACGACGCTCGTTTTGATGTCGCCGGTGGAAGTCTTCAGGCCAGTGACTTTGCCATCCTCGACGATCAGGCGCTCGACCTGACAGCCGAACCGATACTCGCCGCCGAGGGCATCGATCTTGCGTCGGAAGTTCCGGCAGATCATCGGCAGCTTGTTGCTCCCCAGGTGCGGGCGATGCTCGTATCGGATCGACTCCTTCCCGCCGCAGGTGACGAAGGCGTCGAGCACCCAGTCGACATCGGGACCCGTCAGTCGGCAGGTCAACTTCCCATCCGAAAAGCAACCCGCGCCCCCTTCACCGTACAGGTAGTTGTTATCCCGCTCGAACTCCCCGCCGGAATCGAAGGAACGAATCGCAGGGACCCGTTCTTTGACCGGGTGACCACGTTCGAGAATGATCGGCTTGTATCCCTTAAGCGCGAGGTAATAGCCAGCGAGCAAGCCCGCCGGTCCTGAGCCGATGATGACGGGCCGCTCGTCCATGGCTTCGCTGCCGGGTTTGACGTCGTCGAATCGATCGGGCTTGAAGAAGTCGACCTTCTTATCCCGTTTGAGCTTCTTGAAGGTTTCCGAGTTAGCTTTGGTTTCTGCGATCGCGGTGTAGACGTACTGAATTTCCTGTCGGGAACGGGCATCCATGCTCTTGCGCAGAATCCGCCAGTTGGCGATGTCCGCTTTCTTGATCCCCAGTCGCTTGGCGACTTCATACACCAGATTCTCTTCCGGCGCCTCGACGGGCATCCGAATATCAGTCACACGAACAAGCATAGCGGGCAGCAGATCTACAAGGGCGGGCAGGAATGAGAGCGAAAACCAAGCCCTATAGGGTAGGCAGAAGGGGTGGAAAAAACAAGTTGGCAGCTTGCCCTCGATGCGGGAACGGCCTTAAACCTCGACGATCGAATTTCCCGGAAAAGTGGCCCGGAAGATGTCTTCTCGATTAAGAAACCTATCAAAGACCGGTTCTTAACTTAGAAAGCGAGAAACTGGCCATGTCAACAGGTGTTACAGAGATGCCCAGACTAAGGGGGTTTGCCTCGGATGGCTGGGTCATCGCGTCGTTCTGGGTGTACGGCATTTCGTTTCTACTGCCGGTTGAGGGCAATTTGCGAGGGTTTGAATACTTTTTCCTGGGTCTGTTGTACTCGCTGTTCCCGCTGGCCTGGCCCGTGACGATGTCCTGGTTTGCCAATCCGCTGGCGATCTATCTCATGTTGACGAAACGCCCGACTAGGTTTCGAACATTCGCTGGTTACGCCCTGATCCCCGTCGCGCTCGAAATCCAACTGCTGGGCATTTATGGGGGCGAACCGATCGTTGGCCCCGGGTACTGGCTGTGGCTGGGAAGCTTCGTGATGGTTGTCTTGCGAGAAATGCAGTTGAAGAGAGTCGAGGCGAAGTGAACTCGATACTCCGTGCCCCAAGATGGCTAATTTCGCTCCTCTCGTGAATGAAGCACAAAAGTGTTTCCTGGCAACCAGACGTGCAGAAAGACTGTCAATCCAAACACCAGCAGTGATGGAAACGGCCCGAAGAACTGATTCGGCTCGGGGGGATCGATCCACATATCAGCCGCATAAATGATCGCTGACAAGATGCTGGCCACACCTGCACTCGCCATCGTCATCCACTCTCTGCGACCGTTGACAGCGGGGGCTTCCAGAAATCGCATCGCGCGACAATGTAAAAACCATGCTGTGATGTAGTACGACGCCGTGAAGATAAAGATCGTCCAAGTCGTGTCTTCAAATGACACTCGGAACACAGAGAGGGCTGCCCCAATGACGGGAAAAACAAGCAGACTCAATGGGATCGCAGACAAGATGGCAAAGAAATCTGTCATGATGAGCCGACCAACTCGGGGTCGCGACCTGTCACGCAGGACAAAACAACTCGGCAGCGACATCGCCAGCGTTGAATTCACCAGATAAGCGATCAGCATGATCATGAGTGGATATTCTCCTCCACCAAACAGAAAGCCAGAGAAGATGCCAATGGCCGGAGAGAGGGCCGTTAGCAGGCTCATGACAAAGCCTGTGATCAAAGCAAAGAGAATGGTGCTAATTTTTATTGTCTTTCTAAATAGACTCAACATCACATTCGCCTTTCGTCGCGGAGATACGAGCCAGGCGTCATGCGGGCAGCAATATCACGAAGATTTCTAGATTAACCCTGACATCAAGAGCCCGTTTTTCGGAAACCTGTTGACCTCAACGGAGATAACAGTTTGAATGACATCGGAACTGGAGACTCATGATGTCGTTGATTTCGGAAGAACTGTTGGCGAAAGTGTTGATTCTGCCCATTGAAGAACGGGTTGAGATCGCTCATCGGCTTCTGCAAAGTCTGGAGTCAACTGATTCACAGGTCGAATCTAGTTGGAATGCTGAGCGGGAAGAGGAGTTGTCTTCGCGACTAAAGGCTTATCGCGAAGGGAAGATTGAGGCGATCGATATGGACGATGCGATGGAGATGATACGCCCTGGCGAGCGTCCGTAAGTAGGTCATCCCAACAAATACAACCCCCACGCACAGCCATACGCGAGCAGATACGCCACGATCCCACCCGCAATCAATCGCAGCACGTCAATAACAACCCGCCAGCCGCGGACATACAGCCAGAGTATCGGAATGGAAACCGGGCCAGTGGCGATAACACACAGCTTTGCCCCGTGTGGCACAACCAGACCACTGCGTCGAGCTATTTCGAAAAGATAGACAAGCAGCGTCACGCTCAAAACATATTTGATGACGAATTCCAGCCCCTCGTGCCTGGGCAGCCCGAATTCGTATTCAATAAACGTCAGCAGGTACAAACAGAAAAAGCATTCTGTCACGAACAGCCAATACGTCCATCCAGACGGTCTGATCTTGCTTGCCGGTGCAGTCTGAGCAGTCATTGTTCCCGCTGTCATCATGATCTCTTCAGGTCGCGCGGAAGTTCCTCGTATTGAGTCGCGTACTGATCATACATGGAGCGAGTGAAAAGTCGCCACTAACTTCTGCGCGTCACCACCAGATTATCCCGGTGTACACTCTCCCCGAACGCGGCGGGGCCGAGGAGGGTTTGGATGTCTTTGGTTGTCTTGCCTTGAATTTGTCGCAGGGTGACGGAGCTGTAATTGCTTAATCCGCGGGCGAATTCGTAGCCCTCCGGGCCGACGATCGAGAGGACTTCCCCTTCGTCGAATGTGCCTTGAATGTCTTTGATGCCGATCGCCAGCAGTGACTTGCCTTTCGTCGTTAAGGCTTGGACGGCTCCCGCGTCGACGACCAGCGTGCCGCGGGTTTTGACGGTGTAGCCGATCCAGCGTTTCCAGGCGGAGACGGATTGTCCCTCGGCGAGGAACAGGGTTCCGACGTCGTCGCCATTGAGGATCTGGAGCAGGACGTTTTCGTGGCGTCCATGCGCGAGAATGACGCTTTCGCCGACCTGGGTCGCCGAGCGGATCGCGGACAGTTTTGATTGCATCCCGCCAGTTCCCAGACGAGTCTTCGTCGGCTGGGCCATCTCCAGCACTGCAGGCGACCAGTGGTCGACAACCCGCACAATTTGACTGTTCGGATCCTTCGGGTCGCCGTTGTAGAGGCCATCGACAGATGACAGAATAATCAGCAGCGGCGACTCAATCAGGTAAGTCACCATCGATGCCAGGGCGTCGTTATCGCCGAATTTGATCTCGGCAGTGCTGACGGTGTCGTTCTCGTTGATGACGGGAATAGTTCCGTATTCAAACAGCGTGCGGATTGTATTGCGAATGTTTAGGTAACGAGTGCGATCCTGAAAGTCTTCCGCCGTCAGCAGGACCTGGGAAGCGTGATATCCATGTCGCTGGAACGCCTGATCATATAATCGGATGAGGTGAGCCTGTCCGGTCGCCGCCACGGCTTGAAGGTGAGGGAGTTCCTTGGGACGCTCTTCCAGTCCCAGACGTTCCATCCCGACGCCGACCGCTCCCGAGGAGACGAGCAGAACCTGCCGTCCTGTCTGTTTAATGGCGTGAATCTGGTCCGCAAACCGTTCAATCTGCGACGGATCAATCCGCCCATCTTCTCGCGACAGGACATTCGTCCCGATTTTGACGACTAATGTCTGGGCAGTATCAATCACTTCTCGGCGTGTTGCGCTTTTCATGGAGAGATTTTTACCACAGAGGGCACAGAGGTCACAGAGAAGAGGGAGGAGAATTTTGATCGGTTGTCGACCAAGCCAGGAATCACAAATGCACCAACGAGAGGATATCTGTCCCGAGAAAAACTTTCCCCGACTACGATCAGCTTTCATTGATGCATCAGGTGGAATGAGCGTTTTGGTCCTGCATTCCTCCGTGCTCTCTGTGCCTTCTGTGGTAAAATCCTTTCCCTCTCTACGTACTTGGCGAATTTTTGATGATGAAAATGTGAAGCCGCAAATTGAATTCACAGCCGCGTCCCTTATAATCGAAATCTCATCAGCCACGCTAATTGACATCACGTGGCGGCTAAACGTGGTCCAGGCGCCCTTACCTTCTCCCGATCGATGACTTGTCCGGCTGAGGCTTCGCGCCAAGGTCGGTCCTTACAGGACAAGTGACTCATGGCGGAATTGCACCACGAATGTGGGATCGCAGCGATCTATCACTTTACGGATCGCGCGTCCAGCAAAGCAGGGTTTCATCCCCTCCTGCCAGTCAATCAGGATCCGGAGGACCTGTATCCCGAAGGAGCGGCTTTGCTCATGCCCCAGGTTTTGCAGGACATGCAGAATCGCGGTCAGCTCGCCGCTGGGATGACGTCGTTCCACCGTCATCGCAATCAGTTGATCGATACGCATAAAGATGTCGGGTCGGTCGCTGAAGTCTTCCTGATGAATCACCTCGATCGCTCGCGTCGTCTGATGGCTGATTACAAAGGCCACGCCGCCATCGGCCACGTCCGCTACGCGACCTGCGGCCCGGAAGACAAAAGCTACGCCCAGCCCTTCGAGCGTCATCATATCCAGAAATCAAGGTGGTTCTCGTTCGCCTTCAACGGACAGCTCGCCAATTACGAAGAGCTCAAGCAGGAAATGCTCGAGCAACCGGACTTCCACCTCGCTCGCGAGACCGATACCGAAGTCATCATGCACCTGATCTCTCAGGATATTTCCAAACACGGCACCGATGATTACGTCGGCATGATGAACCGTTTGAGCAAAAAGCTCGACGGCGCGTACAACATCGTCTTCCTGAACGCCCTGGGCGATATGTTCGTTGCCCGTGATCCAATCGGCATTCGTCCGCTCTGTTACGCCATCGATGGGCCGATGTTCGTCGCCGCGAGTGAATCCGTCGCGATCAGTAACCTCGGCATTCACGAAGACCACATCCGTCACCTTGCTCCTGGTGAAATGATCATCATCAAAGACGGCAAGCTGAAGGTTGAACGTTACACTCAATCGCCACGCACGGCTCACTGTTTCTTCGAGTGGATTTACTTCGCCAACGTCGCCAGTACGCTCGATGACCGCAGCGTTTATCTGGCGAGGAAACGCCTCGGCGAGGAACTGGCCGCCCAGGAAACTCTCGATCCGAACGATCCGGACGTCATGGTCGTCCCGGTTCCGGATACCGCCAAAGCCGCTGCCAGCAGCATGGCGTATGAGATGAAGCTTCCCTGCCTGGAGGGCCTGATCCGCAATCGTTACGTCGGCCGCACC
>SXPC01000300.1 GCA_005778225.1 Planctomyces sp.
CTCTTTCAGAATATCATGTAGCGGAAAAGAGAAGAAATGAGTCGATTTCACTTTCCTGCGTGGGTGAATACCTTGTTGCCAGTGATGGCGGGTGTCATCGGAGTGGGAGCGATCTACGCGACGGGGTTGCTGGCGTATGCCGTGCACCCGTTAACCACCGATGTCGGCTATCGTCCTGAGCAACCCATTCCGTTCAGCCACGCATTGCATGCTGGCAAGCTGAAGATGGAGTGCCGGTACTGTCACACGACCGTTGACAAGGCGGCGTTTGCTGCGATTCCACCGCTGGGGACTTGCTGGAACTGTCACGCTGGAAAGTCAGCTGGTGGTGCAGCTCCGACGGCGGTTTCGGTTCACACTGATTCTGCGAAACTGCAGCCTCTTCGCGATGCTGTCACCAATGGTCAGCAGTATGCGTGGCGTAAGGTTCACGATCTGGCTGACTTTGCTTACTTCAATCACAGCGTCCACGTGAATCGCGGCGTCAGCTGCGTCGAGTGTCACGGCCGGGTCGATACGATGGAAGTCGTTGAACAGAAGAAGACGTTGTCGATGGGGTTCTGCCTGACCTGCCACCGCGATCCTGCTCCGCGACTTCGCCCTGTTGATCAAGTCACGAATCTGGCCTGGGCCGCTCCCGAGGGCAAGCCGGAAGCTGATGCCATTGGAGCCGCTCTTGCGACTTCGCTGGCGATTCACCCGAAGCAGAACTGCTCGACCTGTCACCGATAATGCCATTGTGAGTTGATTGACGGTCCGCACAGCGGACCCTACAAGACGCAAGACAGCCCCATCGCACATTTCCTCCGACATCAGTCGGGGTTAAATATCAGACGAGAAGAGAGAATCGGACATGAAGTACTGGCGAAGTCTCGATGAGCTTGAGAAGACGCCCGAGTTTGTCGACCACCTGCATCGTGAGTTCCCTCAGGCTGCTTCCGAGTTCCCGACGGATGTTTCGCGTCGTCAGTGGCTGCAGTTGATGGGTGCTTCGATCGCGTTGTCGTCCGTGGCTGGCTGCCGCTGGGAAGACGAGAAGATTGCACCGTTCGTCAATCGTCCTCAGGATCGCATTCCAGGCGTGCCGGTCACCTATTTCTCGATGATGGACCGTGGCGGTTATGCACAGCCGATCCGTGTCACGTCGATGGACGGTCGCCCGATTAAGCTGGATGGCAACCCTCTGCACCCATTCGGCACGACTGGTTCTGACTCATTCGTCCAGGCGACCATTCTCAACCTGTACGATCCAGACCGTATTTCACGCGATCCACAGACTGGTCGCCAGCTGCGTGTCTACAGCCCGAGCGTCACCAATACGCTTCGATTCCGCGATGGCAAAGTCAGTCCATCGACCCCGAAAACTTGGGGAGATTTCGAAGAGTTCGTCGGCAAGCTGAAGATCGCCGTTGGCAAAAATCAGGGTCTGAGCTGTGCGGTTCTGGCGGATGTCAGTTCTTCACCGTCTCGCGCTCGACTGAAAGCTGCCCTGCAGGCCAAGTATCCCCAACTTGCCTGGGTTGAGTACTCGCCCACAACGTCCACCAATGACGTCATTGGTCTTGAGCAAGCGTTTGGTCAGCCTGTTCGTCTGACTTACGACCTTGCGAAAGCCAAGACGATCGTCTGTTTTGATGCTGACCTTTTGGGACATCATCCTGGTTACGTTCAGCAGACCAAGGGCTGGGCGACCAAGCGTGCTCCAGAAGACGGCGAGATGAGCCGCGTTTACGCGATCGAAAGCCAGTTTTCTCAAACCGGGATCGCAGCGGACCACCGTCTGCCAGTCATGTCGAGCAGTATTCCTGCTCTGGTCAAGACTCTGTCTGGCCTGGTTGAGTCACTCAACGGCAATGCCTCTGCCGAACTGCCATCTAGCAATGCGACAGAGAAATTGCTGGCATCAATTGCCAAGGATCTGGTCGCCAGCAAGGGGACGAGCGTCGTTGCTGTTGGTTCCCAACATGCTCCGGAAGTTCATATCGCCGTTGCGGCATTGAACAATACGCTCGGGAATTTTGGTCAGACGATCAAGTTCGTCGAAGAGCCGTTGATCAGCGTTGCCAAGCAGGATGATACCCTGCCTCAGCTGGTCAAAGCCATGCGAGAAGGGACGATCAAAGAACTGTTCATCCTCGGCGGCAACCCTGTTTACGATATGCCAGTCGATTACGATTTCGCTGGTGCTCTGAAGACGGTTCAGTTCTCGATTCACTTGTCGCAATACGAAGACGAGACCTCCCTGGCTTCGAACTGGCACTTGCCACAAGCTCACTCACTGGAAGCCTGGGGCGACGGGATCTCTTACGACGGTACTGTCTGTCTGCAGCAGCCGCAGATCATGCCGCTGCACCAGGGTAAGAGCGATCTGGAAGTGCTGTCGATGCTGATCGACGATGCTCCGAAGGGTGGCTTTGACATCGTTAAAGAAACGATGAACAGCGTCTACAATCTGGACGACGCTGGCCTGAAGAACGCGATTCATCAGGGTTTCGTTGCTGATTCTTCGAAAGCAGTCACCGCGACTCTGGCTGGGAACGTTGCCACGACGCTGGCCAGCTGGGCTCCGGAAGTCATCGCTTCCGCTGATCAATATGAGCTGGTTTTCACCGAGTCGGACAGCGTTTACGACGGTCGATTCGCCAACAATGGCTGGCTGCAGGAAGCTCCTGCTTTCGTCACCAAGGTGACCTGGGACAACGTCGCGATCTTCAGCCCGAAGACAGCTCGCGAGTTCAAGGTCAAGGATGGTCAGATCGTCGAACTGTCGCTGCGTGATCGCAAGCTGAAAGTTGCGGTTGCCATCGTTCCAGGTCAGGCGACTCACTCGATCGGGCTGGCACTCGGTTATGGACGCACTGCTGCGGGGCACGTTGGTGGTAGCGACCTCGATGGGGTCAAGCCGGTTGGTTTCAATGCCTACCTGATCCGCCCTTCTGATGCCTCTTCGTTCTCAACCGGTCTGAAGATCACTGCGACCAGCGAAAACTACCTGATCGCCAAGACTCAGGATCACTGGGCGATTGATACAGCGGGTATGAAGCAGGTCGCAGGTCAAGTCGGTGCCTTGGTTCGTGAAGGAACGCTGACCGAGTACGAAGAACACCATGACTTTGCCACTCACCGCGTTCACGTACCGCCGTTGGAATCGCTGTGGAAAGAATTCGAGTACACCGAGCCTTATCAGTGGGGGATGTCGATCGATCTGGCGAAGTGCACGGGCTGCAATGCCTGCGTCGTCGCCTGCCAGTCGGAAAACAACGTTCCGATCGTCGGTAAAGATCAGGTTTCTCGTAACCGCGAGATGCACTGGTTGCGAATCGATCGTTACTTCACGACGTCTTCTGAGTCAGCTCACCACGAAGGTGATCATGACAAAGACGCCGATCCGATCGATGCTCTGTGGAACGACGAAGGTCAGGTCGCCATCGCCTCTCAGCCGCTGCCTTGTCAGCAGTGTGAGAATGCTCCGTGTGAGCAGGTTTGCCCCGTTGCGGCGACTGTTCACAGCGAAGAAGGCCTCAACGACATGGCTTACAACCGCTGTATCGGAACACGTTACTGCGGTAACAACTGTCCGTACAAGGTTCGACGCTTTAACTATCTGTCGTACACGAAGCACCTGTACCAGCCAGAACAGCAACTGGTTCAACTGGTCTTCAACCCGGAAGTCACTGTCCGTAGCCGTGGGGTCATGGAGAAGTGTACTTACTGCGTTCAGCGCATCCAGAACGGCAAGATCACGGCTAAGAACAATCTGGCCAAGCTTGGTCGCGATGTCACTTACGAAGACCGCATGGCTGCGATTCCCGATGGGATGATCAAGTCGGCCTGCCAGGAAGCTTGCCCAGCGGATGCGATCGTCTTTGGAAACATTAAAGACCACAGCAGCCAGGTCTACAAGAACCACTCGAATCCACGTACCTACGCGATGCTGTCGGAACTCAACGTCAAGCCTCGTACCCGTTACATGGCTCGCGTGAAGAATCCGCATCCGGATCTGGAAGCCTCTTATTACCTGCAGCCACAAGCTCACCACGGCGGCGAACACGCTGCCGGCCATGGCGAAGGTGAAGGCGATCACGCCCATGACCATGATCATGACCACAGTCACGATCATGATCACGATGACGCAGCCGCCAAGTAAGCCTGTAACCGATATTGATGCTCAGCAGTTACCCAATGCCGTCGAAAGACGGGATCACTGAGAAAATAAGAATACTGTTTGGAGACACCCCTCGAGCCGATGGCTTGAGGCTGAACCAGTAAAGAAGTCGAGACCCAATGGCCACTACTACTTTGACTCCGTACGAAGAAGTCCGTGAGACGCCAGGACATCGCTTTCCGATCGTCCTGGGAAATAACACGTACCACTCTGTGACGGAGAAGATCTGCCGGATCGCTGAGGATCCTAAGGTCAATACGTACTGGCTGATCTTTCTGATCATCTCGATGGCACTTGCCAGTATGTTCGTCTCGTGCGTCTTCTACCTGTTTTTCACAGGGGTTGGCGTCTGGGGTAACATGAACCCGGTCTTCTGGGCATGGCCGATTGTGAACTTCGTGTTCTGGGTCGGTATTGGTCACGCCGGTACGCTGATCTCCGCGATTCTCTTCCTGTTCCGCCAAAACTGGCGGACGAGTATCAACCGGGCTGCGGAGGCGATGACGATCTTCGCGGTCGTTTGTGCTGGTATTTTCCCGGGAATTCACATTGGTCGTATCTGGTTCGTCTACTTCCTGTTCCCTTACCCGAACACGATGCTGATGTGGCCTCAGTTCCGCAGTCCGCTGCTGTGGGACGTGTTCGCGGTTTCGACTTATGCGACCACCTCCCTACTCTTCTGGTACATGGGGATGATCCCCGACTTTGCGACTTTCCGTGACCGTGCCAAGAGCCGGGTTCGTCAAGTTGTCTTCAGTGTCCTGTCTCTGGGATGGACCGGGTCTGCCCGAGGCTGGCACCGCTATGAGCGTGCTTACCTGCTGCTGGCTGCGATGGCAACGCCTCTGGTTCTTTCGGTGCACACGATCGTGTCGTTCGACTTTGCTGTCTCTCAGGTTCCTGGATGGCACACGACGATCTTTCCTCCTTACTTCGTCGCGGGTGCGATTTTCTCCGGTTTCGCGATGGTGCTCACTCTGATGATTCCTGTCCGGGCGATCTTCGGCCTGCAGGAACTGATCACGGTCCGCCACCTGGAACACATGTGTAAGATCATCATGCTGACCGGTACGATGGTCGGTTATGCCTACGGCATCGAGTTCTACATCGCCTGGTACGGCGGTAATCCCTACGAAGGTTTTGCCTTCTACAACCGTGCCTTCGGTCCTTACTGGTGGGCTTACTGGACGATGATCAGCTGTAACGTCATCAGCCCTCAACTGTTCTGGATCAAGTCGATCCGCACCAATCCGATCGCGATCTTCATCATCTCGATTTTCGTGAACATCGGAATGTGGTTCGAGCGTTTCGTCATTACGATCACGTCGCTGAGCCGTGATTACCTGCCGTCTTCCTGGGGTTACTTCGTTCCGACCTGGGTCGACATCATGATGCTGGTGGGAAGCTTTGGAATCTTCTTCACGCTGTTCCTGTTGTTCCTGCGATTGATGCCGATCGTCGCGATGGCGGAAATCAAGAGTGTGATGCCAATGCCAGGTGATGGCGATGGAGCTCATCACTAGTTCGTTGTGCGTGAAGTGTTCCTGTTTGAATTAGAGCTCGATACGAGATTCACTGGATAAAGACTATGGCGATCGTTGAATCAGATGAAGTGGCCAAACCGCCTGCTGCTCAACCGAAACTTGTTTCGGTCCTGGCGGAGTTTGCCGGCCCTCGTGAACTGATGCATGCTGCGGAGAAGATCCGCGATTCGGGCTTCACGAAATGGGACTGCTTCACTCCGTTCCCGGTCCACGGCATTGATGATGCCATGGGAACCAAGCGAACGAAGCTGCCATTCATCGTGCTGTGTGCTGCCATCTGCGGTGGGACGACTGCGATCGCGATGCAATGGTTCTGCAACGCCTACGATTACCCGTTCATGATTTCGGGCAAGCCGTTCTTCAGTCTTCCTTCGAGCATGCCGGTGGTGTTCGAGCTGTCGGTCCTCTTCTCAGCGTTTGCGACGTTGTTCGGCATGCTGGGACTCAACGGACTGCCTCAGCTGTACAACGCCTTGTTCAAGGTCGACAATTTCCGCAGAGTCACTGATGACAAGTTCTTCCTCGGAATCGAAACAACCGATCCGAAGTTCAATGTTGATCAAACAAAGACACTGCTCAACAGCCTGCACCCAGTCTTGATTGAAGAGTGCTGGGATAGTGGTGAAACGCGAGCCATCCCGTCGATCTTCTTCAAGACACTGGCGATGCTCGGGCTGCTGGCGATCGTGCCGGTCGTCATGGTCGCTCAGCTGCGTGCCCTTCCTTCGAACCTGCCACGTCTGCATGGTCAGTGGGATATGGATCACCAGCCTAAACTCAAGACTCAAAAACACTCTGAGCTGTTCGTTGATGGTCGCGGAATGCGACTGCCGATTGCCAATACGGTCGCCTTTGGCGAACTGAAAACTGATCGCTCGTTCTACAACGGGCTCCAGGGTGGTGCTGCTTCTGCAGAAATCACAGATGCCATGCTGCTGCGTGGCGCCGTCGCTGCCAATGGCGAGCCGGTTAACAATGGTAGTTTCCCTTGGGTGACAGAGTTCCCTCTGGAAGTCGACGAGCAACTGATGGCTCGCGGACGGGAACGCTATGGCATCTACTGCGCCCCATGCCACGGTTACGAAGGGGACGGAAACGGCCTGATCACTCAACGTGCGATGGAACTGACTGGTAACGGTCGCGGTGCCTGGGTCAAACCGGTTTCTTATCACAGCGATCCAATCCGTATGCAACCCGTTGGAAAACTGTTCAACACCGTTACGAATGGCCAAGGACGTATGCCGGGCTATGCCTCGCAGATTCCCGAGAAGGATCGCTGGGCGATCGTCCTGTACCTGAAAGCTTTGATGAAGAGCCGCGATGCTTCTCCGGACGATGTTCCGGCTGATGTCAAGGAACGGCTGTCACAGGGCCCGTAGTCTCTGTAGAACGACTCGTACGAACGAAATTTCTGACGACACAACTCACTGTTTGAAATCGATAGAAACCGTCACATGGCACATCATCATCCTGTGAAACTGGACGCAGAGACCGTTGGTAACTTCAACGATCTGGGAGAAGCTCCAGAGCGAACAGCACTGATCGTCGGCGTAATCGCGATCGCGGCTAGTGCTTTCCTGTCGGCGTTCTCGGCGGTGAACTGGCAGCACTTTCTGTTTACCTACCTGGTCAACTTCTGTTACGTCCTGACGTTCAGTCTCGGGGCGTTTTTCTTCATCGCGGTGCAATTCGTCATCCGTGTTGGCTGGAGCGTGGTCGTGCGACGGATCATGGAAGTCGTCTCACTGGGTGCCCTGCCCTGTGCGATTCTCTTCCTGCCGCTACTGGCTGTCGTCTGGTCTGGTTACACGGGGATGTGGCCTTGGAATGATCCTAAGGTCATCGCGGAAAATCATCTGGTTGAACGTCGCGACGATTGGATGAATCCGACGATGTTCACGCTGCGAGCGGTCTTTTACTTCCTGGTCTGGGTGGGGATGACCCGTCTGATTTTCAAGAAGTCAACCCGTCAGGACGTCACCGGCGATCCAAAGATCACTAACCAGATGGAAGGTTGGGGGGCGCTGTGCATCTTCCTGTTTGCAACGACAGCCACCTTTGCTGCCTTCGACTGGATCGTCTCTCTGGATAAAGTCTGGTTCAGTACGATCTTCGGGGTGTACTTTTTCGCGGGCTGTCTGGTCGGGTTTTCGTCCCTGACGAATCTGATTGTTCTGATTCTGCTGAAGACTGGTAAGCTTTCTCCAAGTGTTGTCACGGTTGAGCACCGTCACAACCTCAGCAAGATCATGTTCTTTGCCACCTGCTTCTGGGGCTACAACGCGTTCTCCCAGTATCTGCTGTACTGGTATGCCAACATTCCGGAAGAAACAGGCTGGTTCCTGATTCGTGAAAAAGGTGGTTGGGGCTTTTTAGCCTATGTTCTGATCTTTGGTCACTTTGCGATTCCGTTCCTTGGAATGATGTCTCGCGCGGTCAAGCGTAATGCGAATCTGATGATCTTCTGGTGCTGCTACATGCTCGTGATGCACTGGCTGGATCTGTACTGGCAGATCATGCCGAACATGTCACCTGACTTCATCCCATTTGGGATCACGGAAGTTCTGGTTCTGGTTGGAATGGTTGCTTTTGTCTTTGCAGGGGTGATGTGGCAGGCTGGCGGTACCCCGCTGGTGGCGATTAAAGACCCGCGGCTGGACGAATCGATCGCCTTCCACGACATCTAAGCGGGGTGTCAACAGGTTAAAGCCTGTGTTACCAATGACTTAAACAAGACATTTTGTCACACGTCTACAATCTTCCACTGCAGGTATCGGCCATGGCCAAGTATGATGATCTTGATATGTCGATGATCACGGTGACGGGGATCGTATCCTCGATCCTGACGTTCATCATTATCATCGCCGTTCAGGTGATGTACCACGATTACTATCAGTCGGAGTTTCAGCGTAAGGAAGTTGACACGCCGATTGCGACCTCTAACGCGATCATTGCCAACCAGAAAGAGAATCTTGAGAAGTACGCCTGGCTGAGCGACGACAAGTCGAAGGTCGCGATTCCGATCGAGAAAGCAATGTCTTTGACGGTCGCTCAGTATTCCAAGAAGTAAATCATCAGCGCAGGCAGGAATGCCGGTGTCACAGGATCCATAATGTCTCGCGAACTGCTCACAATCTGTCTGACGTTCATTTGCCTCGTGCAGATGCCGCAGATGGTGTGCGCCGATGCCGCGACAGACTATGCCCGACCGATGCCAAAAGTCGGTGTGACGGAAATGAAGGGTGAGTTCTTGCCGATGGACCAGGGGTTCATCGACGAGAAAGGCCAGGTCGTCCGGCTGAAAGACTTCTTCAAGGCAGGTCGTCCGGTCATCGTGTCTATGAATTACTCCACTTGCCCGACCCTATGTGATACGCAGCTTGGCGGCCTGGTCAATGTGATCGATCAGATGAAATGGCATGCGGGCGATGAGTTCATTGTTGTCAGTGTCAGTTTCGATCCTAATGAAACTCCTGAGCAGTCGATGAGCACCAAGCAGAAATACATGGAAATGGACGCTCACGCCAAGCGCCCTGATTCGTGGAATTTTTTGACTGGCAAATCGACGGGGATTAAACGTCTCGCGGATGCCTTGGGTATCCAGTACGAATACGTCGGCCAGAAGAGTGCCTATGCCCACCCGGCTGTAATTGTTCTGTGTACGCCAGACGGACACATCTCACGATACGTTTACGGCGTTGATTTCCCGGTGCTGGATCTTCAGGACTGGATTGAGCTGGCAGCCAAGGGCGAGATTGCGTCAGACGACAAAGCTGGTGCATTTGATTTCGTCATGAGCTGCTTTTATTTCGACGAGAAGGCTGGCGTTTACACCGCTGAGGCCTGGATCGTGTTGCGAGTCGGTGCCATCCTGTTCGTTCTGGCGATTGTCGGTTTGACCTATTACTGCCACCGACTTGTGAAACTGGCGGAAAAGAAGCGACAAACCCAGCGAATGGCTTCCTTGCCGTTCCTGTCTGAACCGGCCAGTCGACCAGCCGGCTGAAAAAAATAATTCCCATTGATATCAAGCGATTCCATCAACTCGGGTGACCCGACACGGGTTTGAAATCATCAGGTTAAGCGAATGACAACCACACTGCTGACTCTCCTTGCCAACGATGAACTCGTCCCCAAGTGGGCGAACTGGAACATGTTCCCGGAGTCGAACTCGACGTTCGGGCCTGCCGTGGACGGTGCGTTCAATTTCATCATGTGGGTGTGTATTTTCTTTTTCGTGCTCGTCTGCGGGCTGATGGTTTATTTTATGGTTGTCTATCGGAGACGGACTCCGAATGACAAGATGATGAGTTCTCCGACTCACAATACTCCGCTGGAAATCTTCTGGACGGTGGTTCCCTCCTTTCTGCTTGTCATCATGTTTGCCCGCGGGTTTGCTGGTTTTGTTGACATGCGAACCCCGCCTGCTGATTGTTACGACATCAAAGTGATCGCGAAGAAATGGAGCTGGACATTCCAGTATCCTGACGGAACGTCGACGAACGAACTTCACGTTCCTGTGGATACCAACGTCCGGTTGACGATGCGATCAGACGACGTTCTTCACTCGCTGTATATCCCGACGATGCGAGTCAAAATGGATGTTGTTCCTGGTCGTTACACTTATCTGTGGTTCAAGGCACTCAAGCCCGGTCAGCAACACCTGTTCTGTACCGAGTATTGCGGTCGTGAGCACTCGATGATGATCACCAAATGTGTCGTTCACCCGACTCAGCCGGATCCTAATGGCAATGAAGATGCCCTGCTGAATATGGATTTTCCTCAGTGGCTGGTCTACGCCTCTGATATTACTCGAAACAAGAACTTCATGACTGATGGCAAGTTTGATCCTGTCAAAGCAGGTGCAGAACTTTACAAGACCAAGGGTTGCTCAGCGTGTCACTCTCTGACCGATCAGCGAATTGCCAACGGCGGACCGCCATGGCTGCCGCTGTCACACGCCTTAAAGACCGGTGAAGAAATCCAGCTTCAAGACGGTTCTGTGAAAGCAGATGACAACTACGTTCGCGAATCAATCTTGGCTCCTAATGCCAAACGTCGAACAGGTTATGGCAACATGCCTTCTTACCAGGGACAGATGAAAGATCCTGAGATCGACGCGATCATCGCGTTCATCAAGAGCCTCGACAAATAGGCCTTTGCCCGCATTCCTTCCAAGTATTCAGACACCGATTTTATAGATACGACGGAGCCAATTATGGCAACTGATATTTCCACGACGCCAGGCAGTCACACGCAGCCTGTGCCTCCGCAGACCGAGCCAGATTACCTGCACGTTTCCAGCGGGTTTTCATCATGGGCCTTCACGCTCGACCATAAGCGGATCGGCATCATGTACCTGATTGGCGTGATGGCGGCATTCGCGCTGGGTGGCGTGTTCGCGTTGATCTTGCGAACCGAGCTTCTGACACCTGGTCCGACGATTATTTCCGCCGACTGGTACAACCAGATGTTTACCCTGCACGGGGCGGTGATGGTGTTTCTGTTCATCATTCCCAGTATCCCTGGGGCGCTTGGCAACTTCGTCGTGCCGATCATGCTTGGGACAAAAGACGTTGCCTTCCCTCAAATGAATCTGGCAAGTTTCTATTTGTGGGTCGGTGGGGCGATCTTCTTTGTCGCTGCTCTGCTGACGGGAGGTCTGGATACCGGTTGGACCTTCTACACTCCGTATTCGACAACAACAAGTACCAGTGTGATTGCGGCCACGTTTGGGGCGTTCATCCTGGGGTTCAGTTCGATCTTCACAGGTCTGAACTTCATTGTCACCGTTCACACGATGCGGGCTCCCGGCATGAGCTGGTTCCGCATTCCCCTGTTCGTTTGGGCGATTTATGCGACCGCCATCATTCAGGTTCTTGCGACCCCGGTTCTTGGGATCACCCTGCTGATGCTGATCGCTGAACGGGCTCTGGGCCTGGGAATCTTTGATCCGAAGATGGGCGGCGACCCAGTCCTGTTCCAGCACTTCTTCTGGTTCTACTCACACCCTGCTGTGTACATCATGATTCTGCCCGCGATGGGAATCATCAGCGAACTGATTTCGACCTACAGCCGACGTCACATCTTCGGTTACCGTTTCATCGCGTTCAGCTCGGTTGGTCTGGCTTTGCTGGGCTTCCTGGTGTGGGGACACCACATGTTTACCTCCGGACAGTCTCCAGCGATGTCGGTCATCTTCTCTGCCTTGACCTTCAGCGTGGCGATTCCTTCGGCTGTGAAAGTCTTCAACTGGCTGGCTACGATGTATCGTGGGTCGATCAGCCTGGCGACTCCCATGTGTTACGCACTCGCGTTCCTGTTCCTGTTCACGATCGGCGGCCTGACTGGTTTGTTCCTGGGAACACTGGTCGTTGACGTTCCTTTGCACGATACGTACTTCGTTGTCGCTCACTTCCACTACGTCATGATGGGTGGAACTCTGATCGCCTTCCTCGGTGGTATCTTCCACTGGTGGCCGAAGATGACCGGCAAGATGTACAACGAGTTCTGGGGACAGGTCTCCAGCGTCATTGTCTTCCTCGGTTTCAACCTGACCTTCTTCCCGCAGTTCATTCTGGGAACACGCGGGATGCCACGACGTTATTACAACTACGTTCCTGAGTTCCAAAGCCTGCACGTCATGTCAACTGTCGGAGCATACGTCCTTGGACTCGGCTTGACGATTGCCCTGGCCGTTCTGATCCACTCACTGATGCGTGGTAAGAAAGCTCCTAACAATCCATGGGGCGCAGCGACGCTGGAATGGCAGACAACGTCACCACCGCCACTTTACAACTTCAACTATGAACCCGTCGGACGCGATCCTTACGCGTTGCACGAAATGGAATATGACGCCAGCATTGATGGCTATAAGCATAATCCTGAACTGGCTAAACTGGCCCCGGCTCACTGATCTTTGCGGCAACGATTCGAGTACCCCCGACGGCCTAAGATTCACGTTCTTCTCATTCTGACAGCGAGTTTCTGATGACGACTGTGACCGATCACTCTCACCATGGTGACGCAGGTAAGCCCTCTGTCGGACATGAGCATGATGCCCATGGCGGTCATGGTCACGGGGACCATCCGGACTTCGTGGCGCACCATTTTGATACCCCTGAGCAGCAGTTCGATGCCGGTAAGCTTGGCATCTGGCTGTTCCTGGTCACAGAAATTCTGTTCTTCAGCGGACTGTTCGTTGCTTACACGATTTACCGGACTGTCCACCCGGAGATCTTTGAATACGCTCACCAGTTTCTGAACAAGTACCTGGGTGCGATCAATACCGGGGTTCTCCTCTTCAGCTCACTGACGATGGCCTGGGGTGTCCGTTGTGCCCAACTCGGCAAACGCTGGGGACTGGTCAACTGCCTGGGACTGACTTTGTTCTGTGCAGCCGTCTTCCTGGGAGTCAAAACCTTCGAGTACGCCGAGAAGTATGAGAAACGCCTGTTGTGGTCTGGATCGTTCGTCAGCGCACCTGATCTTGGCAAAGAAGCCTGGGGTGGCAAGCCGGCTGCTCACGTGCTTCATGTGAACATGGAATCTGATCACGCGACGCTGAATAAGCGTGTCGAAGATGATCTCGGCTATATCATGAAGCTCTGGTTCTGGGTTCTCATGCTGCCTTTGGCGATGATGCTGGTCGGTCACTGGATGAACTACCGCAGTTTAAGGAGTACCGGGATCGGCGGCCTGATTGCCATTATCGGGATCATGGCGGGTATTCAGACAGGTTTGATTATTCACCATCAGCTTGAGCCGCATGGTTCTGAGCATGGCGAAGTCGCTCATGTCGAGGGCGATGCTCATGCTGACCCAGCCAAGAGTGGTGAAAGCGATTCCGAACTGGCCACAGACAAAGCAGATCACGAGCCAAAAGACGCGAAGACCGTTGAGAAAGAACTGGTTGCAGGGAACGCCACTGAAACTGAAATTCATCAGTTCGATCGAGCGGAGCAGATTCCTCGCAACTGGAGCGTCTTCTTCAGTATCTATTACTTCATGACCGGTCTCCACGCCTTCCACATCATTGGTGGAATGATCGCGATCACCTGGTTGCTCGTTCGTGCTGTCAACAATGAGTTCCACTCTCTGTACTTTGGACCTGTTGACTACGTCGGACTTTACTGGCACTTGGTGGACTTGATCTGGATTTATCTGTTCCCTCTCCTGTACCTGATTCACTGATTTATCATGCATCCCGTATCAAATCGATCGGGGCTTTATTCTCATACAAAGTCATCTTCCAGGCGGATCTCGATCAATGGCTCACTCTCATCACGATGAAGGTCACGGACATGGCCACCATGGCTTTGCTCACGTCATGCCGGTTCCTTTGCTGCTGACTGTCTTCTTTGTTCTTCTGGGACTGACCTGGGTAACGACGTGGGTTTCCGCCAACGTGCCACTGGGAAGTTATGAACTGATCGTCTCGATGGGGATCGCCTCTGTGAAGGCGGGCCTTGTGATGGCGTTTTTCATGCACATGATCCATGAAAAGCCATTCAACATCGCGATCGTTTTCTTCTCTCTGGTCTTCGTTGCTTTGTTCGTCGGTTTCACACTGCACGACAAGTTCGAGTATAAAGATCAGGAAACAGAAGCTGTTTACGATCAGATTCGCTTAGAGCAGGCGAAGTAATTTTGGATTGACCTGTTTCAGGCAGACGGGGCGTCTCCCTCGGAAAGCGTGACGTGGTGCCAACTGTCGCGAAGAAAAAGCAGGCTCGTGAAATCGGGTTCTACCTGTTCATGGTGTCCCTGGCGATGTTCTTCGCGGCACTTCTGCTTTCGTATGTCATTAAAAAGCATGTTCTTGACAACCAGCCGACGGTCCGACCCGATCTTCCCTGGTTACTGCTTCCAAGCACATTGCTACTCTTTACCGGCAGCTTCATGCTTCAGCGAGCTGTCGGTTTTATTCGGCGCGAGAAGATCCAATCATTCCTCTTTAACTTGAGGATTGCATTCGGCTGTGCGCTGGGCTTCTGCATTCTGCAGACAATCGCGATGGTTCAAATGCTGCTGGCACACGGTTCAGGGCAGCCCATCGAGTCCAAATCCTATGCCCTGATCTTCCTGATGGTGCTGGTCCACGTTTTGCACTTTGCTGGCGGTGTGGCCCATCTTGGATTTGTCACTCGCTGGGCTCATCAGGGGCATTACGACCATGAGTCCTACCAGCAAGTCTTCTTTGCGGGCTGGTATTGGCGTTTCCTCGATACCATCTGGGTCTTGATGCTGCTGGTCTTCTACTTAGGCTAAGACTTATTTTGGTTGAAACTGGTAAACCGTCATCTTCCACGGGCCGTTGGCGTTGATTTCCAGCTGAAACGTTCCGGCCATGTCGACGTTGACCCGTCCGTGCATTCGCAGCGGTTTGCGGTGCATTTTCATAATCATGCTCCCGCGGCCTTCGGCCGTCCTCCAGGAGATCGACTCCAGAGTCTGGTCGGTGTTCGTTTCCCAGCGGATCTCCCAGCCACGTCCGACGGTGAAGAAGTCTGTTTTTCCCGGGCCTTCACCATCAAAAGTCGCGATCGCTGTTTCCGACTTTGATTCGGGACGTTCCGAAGGGGTGATGGCAAATGCAGTGATGACCACCAGCGCGAACCCGCCGAAGCAGAGGCCGATGAAAGCAAACAGATTGAACTTCGTCTTGGCAAGATCTGGCATGCAATGAGCTTTTCAGCGTTAATCAGGCAAGACGTAATGTCTGCCACAGGCTGGGATCGAAATCGTAGGGGAATTCGGGCCCGACGAGAAGCGTCTGACGCCCACAGATCCGGTCTTCAATCTCATAATAAAAGCCAATTTGTGGCTGGCCGTCAGGGTCGAACCCGTGCAGAATCTGTTTGCTGAGCCAACAACGGGCTGTGTAGCTATCATCGCTGGTTGAGACATCCAGTGAGATCTGATCGCTGTCACACAAAGACGCCTCTTCGCGAGCGTTGGCGATCAGGACTTGCTGGGCGGTTGGTTTCGACGATCGAGCAGACGTGCCCAGCGGCGATAAGACAAACTGATGACAAAACCGCGTTGCGCGGTGGACGTTCTTTGTATTGCGGGTGTCGATCCAGAGGCGAATGCGGTCGGTCGTGATGCCTGATTTGTCGTCTGCTTCAAAATGGCGTCGGACGTGGAAGGTCAGGCCGAGCCCGTCAGGGGTCCAGGCAGCGTGTACGTCTGCAAAATGGCGCTGGCCCGTCAATTCCGACAGATCCGGGAGCTGCTCTTTGCTGCTGAGTTCGAGTGACGAAGCCGCCGTGGGCGTCTTTTTCAGACGCGGAATCAGGAATTCGTACTGGAAGAGAAATCCCGTCGGGACAGTCGATGCGGACATGAAGATCAGTCTGAAAAGAAGACGTAAGAGTTACTTCGATTCTTGCTGATCGGGTCGGGAATTCAAGGGGAGAAGCCCGAATGTGAGGCGAATGGTCGCAGGATGATTACTGGCGCATCAGGCGGTCTAGAAACTCTCGCGTTGTATCTGTGGGCGTGATCGAGGTGGGCGGTGTGTAGACAAATTCCGATGGGTCAACCGGTTCACCTAATCGGACATCTTCAAATGTCAGCGTAAACAGTGGCAGCAGCTTTCCCGAGTGCTTTCTCAGGTAACGAATCTGCATGGGAAAGAGGTTTCTTTGATCTACCCAGACTTCAACAGCTGCTGGTCGGAACTGGGTCATGAACTCGCGCTGACCCGATTTGCGGACTTCCCATTCCTGTTGTCTGGCCTGTGTCCAGGTTCCTGTCAGTACGTAACACGGGGTTTCGTTGTAGGAGATTTCCTGGACTTCGCCGAAGTCCATGTTAACGCTCAAGGAGGCAAAAAGTGCTGGCAATCCTCCCATGCCCAGTTCTGTCATCAGGTACTGGCTCGAGTTATCGATCCGCTCATGATTTCGAATCTCGTCGAGAATTCGTTTGACGTTGCGTCGTGTGACGCGGATGTACTGGGACATCTCCTCGGGCTTGAGACCAGAGGGAATCGGCGAGATTTCCTGGTGTGACCAGAGAATGTTCGAGTCGCAGACCTGAATCAGCTTTCCGGTCCCGCCATCCTGTTCCATTTCCAGCGTGTACTTCAGACGCATCGGAGCCGCCTGCAGATACTCGCCGCGGCCAATGACGAATTTGTCTTTCTCGTGAAACGTCTGCAGCAGGCGTGCGCGGATGGAGGACTGCGACACAAGTTTCAGGTGGACATCATTCAAAAGAGCCTGACCATCGCGGGTGGTGCTGACGCTGGGGGTCTTGCGAGCGGGCTGTGGAGAGTTCTGGACAGCAGGGGGTGGAGTCTCTGCTTGCTGGGTCGCGTGGGCGTCACTGCGCAGTTTGACAATGGAGAAGACGCTGGAGATAAGCAGGGTAAACAGGATAAGTAGTGTGGGTTGTATTTTCATGTTCTGACGAAATTGTGGGATTTGTCAAAGATTCCGGCGTGTGCAGGCCGAAAACACTATTACACGACGCCGTCTGGACACGTGGAAATTCGGATCATGACGATCATGCCGATTCCAGCGAGACCCGACAGGCTACAAACGGTCGGCCGGGATGTTCGGGAGAATACCAGAGAAGTGACTTTCGGGTCGACATCTCTTTCTCCTGAGCGGAACGCCAGTACGCCGGACGGTCGTGGTTACGAGTTCATAGCAGCGGCGGGGAACGTTTCCCTGGTTGCCTTTTTAATGAATCAGAGGGCAGGTCATGAGAACTTATTTTCTCGCCTTGGGGACGACGGTCATCGTCTGTGTTGGCTGTGCGGCCGACGGGCAACAACTCTTCGATAAAGGGGAGTACCATGCTCCTCCTGCTGCGATGATGCAGCGTCCAGGTCCCATGGTCGATGGTCCAGGGCCAGCGGTACTGGCTCCACTGACGCCTCCAGGCGCCATGATGCAGGCTGGTTATCAGTGTCCTCCGGGATATCCAGGTGGTCCGGGCATGCCGGGCATGATGGTTCGTAAATCACAGATTCACTTCCTTGGCCCAGACGGAATGAATATTGGCTGGCAGATCGGCGAAGCATTCGCCAAGAACCAGCTGGTTGCTCCTTCGATCTATGACTTCGCACAGGGAGCCGTTTATCGTCTCGACCTGACGAATATCCCAGGTTATGACGGACTGGAGTTCTACCCGACTCTGGAAGTCTATCCTGCTCACCCAACGACCGATTCGTTCCTGGCTCACAGCAGCGTCCCAGTCCAGATTACGGACGAAGACCTCGAGCAGGTCCGCACGAACAACTTCGTGACGAAGGTCATCTATCTACCGGATCCCCGCTTCCAGGAACTGGCAATTGCTGGCGTCGAGACTCTGGTCTCTACACGCCTTGCTCCTGGTGTTGATCCAGTTGCGGAAGCGGATCGTCGCGGTACGATCATGGCTGTCCTGCGAATTGGTAACAAGAACTACGAGCTTGGCTTGAGCAGCGGTGCTCAAATCACCAAGACTGGTCCTAATGGCGAGATTCTTCAGGCGTCTCACAACGTCGATGGAACTCAAGGCGGCTTCGCTGAGCCAATGGCGATCGGATTCGTCGGAACTCAGGGGGGTATCCCGCATACGCAGATTATGGGTGGTCCGAGCTACCCAGGCATGCCAGCTGTCAACATGGTCTCAGGGATGAATACACCACCCTGGGGCATGCCACGCTCTGCGACTCCAATCGGACTGCCAGGTCCTCCGCACATTCCACTGGGCGGACCTGCGTCTCTGCAGTCTCACACGATCCGCAACAACACTCCTGTGAATGTTGGCAAGCCGGTCGAGCACATGTTGATCGATGTTGAGCATGAGCCGGGCATCAGCCTGCCTCACCCTGTCAACTACATCAACTACAAAGAAACGCATCCGGTTTACAAGCAAGGTGAAGTGTCGTACCCAGCATGGTACGGCGGTGCACCTCAGCAGTAATCGTGAACCGTTGCTGATGAACTCGGTCGCGATGGTGGTTTGTCCCATCGCGACCTTTTTTTCGTAAGGCGTTTTCTCTCATTCAACGAGGCACCCCGGACGTCGGGGGGAGCAACCCATGACAGCATTTTTCAAACTGTCGAACATCCTGATGGGCCTGATGGCTGCGATCGTTTTGACGTCGCATGTTTCATCGAGCTTCGCCCAGACAGCGATGCCACCTCGAACTCAGGGCTACTGGCCTTTGAATCATCTGGCTGCTCCCGGAGTTGCCAGTCAATGGGCAGGTCAGACCGGAAAAGCTTGTCCTGGAGACCTCCAAACCGTTCAGGTCACTGGACCTGCTGGAATGCTCATCAGCTTTTATGACAGCATGGGCCGAGAACTGAAGGCTGCTTCCGGCGTTAAAGTGGACGTTCAGGTCGCTGCTCCTTATCGCATGAAAATCAGCGAGATTCCAGGTTATCCAGGTGTTGAGTTATATCCGACGATTGAACTCATCGACCGCCTGCATCCTCCTGCTCACCTGAAACATCAATTCCCTGTGCCGTTGACGATCACCGAAGAGGATATCGATGCTGCACTCGCAGATGATCTGGTCACCAAAGTCATCTACATCGATCAGCCAGAAATCGCTGGCACCGCATCGACGACAGAAACACTGCCCGCTGCTCGCAATCTGTTGGCAGAAGCGGACATGCGAGGTCGACCGATCATGATCTTCCGCATGGGACGACGACAGCCTGACCCGCGTCAGCCCGGTACATTCTTCATTTCGGGTGGCCCTGTCATGCCGATCGAAGTCACGCCGAACGCTAACACGCCGAACACTGCCATTCAGATCGAACAATAATCAAGCATCAGGGTCACTTCTCGAAACGGGATGTGACCTGCACCTGCGATATGAGATCCAGGACTTTAGACGAGACCAGAATCATGATGATCAGACTCGACTCACTGACCCTTCGATGTCGTCACATGCTGACTTCGACCAGCCTGATGCGCCTGAGCTGTCTGGTGCTTATCGGGATCTCGTCTTCGTGTGCAGGGCCTGGGAAGATGGCCCCTTCTGCTTTCGATGCACCTGCTTCTGCCTCGTTTCCTGATGAATCGTCGACCACGGGCGCGACGACAGCGGAAGGTTCCAATGAGATTGGGCAGGCTCCGCTGACGAATGCCGCCTTTGAACTTCCTGCTGAAGCTCAGAAGTACCAGGTGACTTTGAACTCGTATCAAGCTGATGCTTCGTCTCAAGAGTTCACAACTCCGATTGATACACAGCCCGCGACCCAACGCGTTCGTTCGGTCAGTTATCCGATGGCACCCTCGGCTGTCGCGACGATTCGATGTCAACATGGCTGGGGCGGTTCAACCCCCTGCCCTCACTGCCCTGGCGGACGTCCTGCCACCATGCCTCCCGCTGGAACCTGTTACCCCGGATCGCCCTGCTATCCTGGCGGACCAACCTGCAACTCCGACTCGAACATCTATAAAGATGAGTACCTCTGCGACGGCGGTAACCACGAACCGTCCAACTTTCGCGATCCTCCTCACGTCTCAGGTCTGGAAACGGAAGACACGCTCGTTCAATACAATACCGTTCAAGGGCAGCAGAAGATCAAGTACTCGAATCCAGTCTGCGTCTATGCTCCTCGCTTCTCGGAAGTTCGCAGTACGAGCAATATTCGCCAAAACGTCAACATCGACAAAGTCTCGGGTGCCTACGATCTCGCTTACGGCTCGAACCTGAAAACGAAAGTTGAACCAGGTCTGGAACAACGTGAAACCAAACCTTCGGCAGCCGATGTTCGCAATCGTGCCAGCGGTTACGAAGCCCGTGTTCACGAAGGCTATGTCGGTCAGCGACAGGCAGCAGACCGTCACACCGAGCTTCTGTCTCCTGACAACGAACTCAACTTTGTCCATACGAGCACGGATCAAAGCACGACTCGCGCACTGTTCCTGAATTCCATTCAGTCCGCTGCTTACTGGACTCGCGACCTGTATCCACAAATCACCGCATCGAAGGCTGGTGGAAACGAACTCAACAGCATCTTCAAAGCAGCCGGTATGGATGGTGTGGAGATCAATGGAAAACAGGGCGACCTTGTCATCATCAAGCAGGCTGATCTGCAGGAAGCTCAAGTTGGTGAAGAGATCACCTTCACGATTCAGTTCCGCAATACTGGAACCGAGCCTGTCAGTGAAGTGACGATCGCAGACAACCTGACACCACGCCTGGGCTATATCGATGGCAGCCAGACGAGCAACATCGCTGCCGACTTCGCTGCGGAAGACAATGGCGAAGGCAGCTCGGTCCTGACCTGGATCCTCGCTGAGCCACTGCCTGGCGGTGCACAAGGCAAGATCACGTTCAAGGCCGTTGTCCGATAAGGCAGTTGTTGTGTCAGAGTGGAGAGGCTAGACTGGAGTCCTGCTGGTCACTTCACTTCAACGCGGGATGCGAACATGTCGAACAAGATTCTCGAAGTCTACGAGTCCGGTGAACTGACGGTCGTCGGGTTTCATAAAGTGACTTCGCTCGAATTCGCCACGGTGACAGAGATCCGCGATGAAATTCTCGAAATTATCAAGTCGTCTCATTGCAAAGTCATCGGTTTTGACCTGACTGGTGTGCAAGTTTTGCCCAGCGGAATGCTCGGGCTGCTGGCAAGTTTGAAGCGTCTCCATTTGGAAGTTCACGTGTTCAATGTGTCTGAAGATATCCGCGAGGTTCTGACGATCACAAAGCTCGATCAGGTTTTGAAACTTCACGATGTCGATGTCTCACCTGCTTGATTGCAGTCTCGAAAGGACGTGATGTCGCGGGCGTGGGAACAAGCGTGTGTAGTTGCTTCACGGCTCGTGCAGTCATCTCATGATGTCCGGCTGTCGATGGGGGTTGTCGAGGCGAATGGGAAGCGCCTCGCATCCTCGTCCGGGCTGGACGAAACGCAGACCCCGCTCTTTCTGTGTGCATCGATCACCAAACTTCTGGTCTCGACTGCTGTCATGCTGCTCGTCGAACGGGGTGAACTCTCGCTGACGGACCGCGTCATTCGCTACGTCCCCGAGTTCAAGCCTCATAACAAGCACGTCATCACGATCCATCACTTGTTGTCGCATACATCGGGCTTGCCAGACACCCTGCCGGACGACAAACAACTCCGGGCTGACAATGCACCGATTTCGACTTTCTTCGAGAAGACCTGTCGCTGCGAACTCATCTTCACCCCCGGTTCGACGGCTCGTTACGCCAGCATGAGTTTTGTTCTGCTCGAGGAAGTTGTCCGACGAATCACCGGTTGTTCCATGCGAGAATGGCTGCACCGCGAACTCCTCGGGCCGTTGCGCATGACGTCGACCTGGCTGGGGTTTGACAGTCGCAGTCTCGAACGAACCAGCAATGTCATCCGTGTTGATACGACTCTTCAACAAGTCGAACCGACAGGTGACTGGAACAGCGCTTACTGGTACACCCTCGGCGCTCCCTGGGGCGGCCTCATCTCCTGCACCAGTGACCTGCTCAACTACTGCGAGATGATCCTTGGCGATGGCGTTTTCCGTGGACAGCAGATCGTCTCGAAACAAACGGTCGAACGCATGCTCGGCAACCGTCTGTCTGACTACTCGGAGATCGATCCGAAAGAAGTCAAACACCGCGGCTGGGGACTAGGCTGGCGTCTCAACTGGGTGAACCATCGCACGACCTTCAGCGACTTGCTCGATGCCGACGTCGCTGGTCACTGGGGGGCAACGGGCACCCTGTTATGGATTGACCGACAACGTGGAAACGCCGCAGTCATCCTCAGCAATCAGCCTGTTCTGGACGACTATTCCAGCCTGGTTAAGCTCTCGAACGTACTCACCATTGCCGCTGGCGATCTGTCGTCACGCTAACCATCAATATCGGTCACTGCCGCAGCGACGATTTGTCCGCTGATCTGGTTCTGGCTGAAGGCAATAATCTGCAGATTCGCTGCTTCCACGCCATTGGGAATTTTCACCGAGACGTTTCCGGTTGTCACTTCACCGCGGAATCGCAGTGATTTGAAATCGCGTACGATCTGGATGTAGTTCGATTCACCTGCCTCGTCTGGGCTTTTGCCTTGCTTCTGCACGAGGGCGACCTGCAGCAGA
>SXPC01000301.1 GCA_005778225.1 Planctomyces sp.
AAGCGGCACGTGTGGCATGCTGTGAGCCAGGTACAGCAGAAAAGGCTTCTCATAATTTCGTTCAATGAAATCAGTCGCTTTGTTGGTGTAATTGGTCGTCAATTGCGTCTGATCGTCTCCCGTAACATCCGCATCAATGATCTGGTTCCCTTCGATCAACGGCAGCGCAGGGAATGACTTCGTCGTCGGATGCGACGGCCACATATCGTTGGAATACGGCAGGCCATAGTATTCATCGAAGCCATGCTGCAGTGGCAGGAACTTCTCATGATGGCCCAGATGCCATTTTCCGATCGCAGCGGTTGCATAGCCTTGCTGTTTGACAAGTTCCCCGAGCGTCATTTCTTCGTCACTAATGCCGATTTTCGCTCCAGGGCCCAAAGCGCCGAGAATGCCGAGGCGGACATTGTAACACCCCGTCAGCAGGGACGAGCGAGACGCACTGTAGACGGCTTGCGAGACATAGAAATTTGTGAAACGTCGCCCTTTTTTCGCGAGTTGATCGATGCGTGGCGTTTCATAGCCCTCCGCCCCGAAGCAGCCGATGTCACCGTATGCCATGTCATCGTTGAAGATAATGACGACATTCGGAGGGCGATCAGCAGCGAGAAGCGGAAAGGTAAAGAGGAAACAAAACAGAGCGAAGAGCAAAGGCTTCATGAAGAGAATCTTTCCCCAGGCACGAAAGTAACGACCGAAAAGAAGACTTCACTCACCGGCTATTCAGGCCGTCGTCGTTCGCGGGCGTATTTGACTAAACAGCCACGCGCGATGACGATTTTCATCTCGGGCTCTTTGCCAGCGAGGGCCGCGTCGATGGCTTCCTGAACGTAATTGCGAGTTGCTTTACTGGCATCCGTCGCGTCATCAAGAGCGCCGAAATAGACCACCTTGCGGTCTTTATCGAGAACGTAAAACTCGGGCGTGTAGACCGCGCCGAACTCCTTGGCGATCTTCTGGGTTTCGTCATAGAGGTAGTGGAAAACATACCCCTTGTCTTCGACACGCTGTTTCAACGCCGGGAGCTGATCAGCTTTCTGTGGATTGACCACAATCGGGACAATCGCAACTTTGGAGTCTTCGCCGGCATACTTTTTCGCGAGATCGTTGATTCGCCCCTCATAGTCACTGGCTGTAGGGCACGACAGGCAGGTGAAGACAACAACAACGACGTCTTTGTCTTTGAGGCGTGTCGACGAATGTTTCTTGTCATCCGTACCGGGAAGGTCAACCCACGCCGGTGCAACATCGCCGATTTTCAGAACGAGGTTATACGTTTCCTGTCCAAAGCTGATTTGCTGCTCCAGACAGACAACCGCCAGCACACATGAGATCAACAGCGAACGCAGCATCGATCGACTCCTTGGGTAAAGGGATTTGTCAACGTGCCTATCTTAATCGCCAACTCGGTCCAGAGTAAATTGGCCAACGTCTTTGAGCGCCGAATAGTCCGCAACAAAATGATCGGAAGTCACTTGAGCAGTCGCGGTGAATACGCCAAACCAGAGCCCCAGATGGCGGGTGCAACTCAGATGAATACACTCATCCGTCGCGTCAACGATATCCATCTTTGCGGTGTACCAGAACGGGAAGATCGTCAAAAACCAGCCGCGGAACGTCACCCGGTAATGCGCTGGCTGTTCAAACACAAAAACCGCAGACATCTTCCCGCCCCGTTTCGAACGGGCACTCTGCCAGCGGCCTTTCCAGGTTCCGTTGAGGGTCGACATAATCAAACCGTCAGGCCAGCTGTTTCTGCGCCACCGTTCCCTCCGGCGAGTTCCGCACTTCATACCCTGCCGCCTGAATCTTCTTGCGAAGCTCATCGGCAATCGGCCAGTTCTTCGAGGCCCGGGCTTCGTCGATTTCTTTGCACCAGGTTTTGACTTGTGATTCGATGCCGCCTTCTTCTGGGTCATCACCAAACGCCAGATCACCAGCAGTATCCAGCGGGGCGACGTTGAGGACGTGATTGATTTTCGCGAGCACGCCGAGCGCCTCCGCAGCGTCTTTGTGTTCCTGGCTCAGCCATGGAAGCACGACCGCCAGAGCGCCGGAAATGTTCAAGTCGTTCGACAGTGCTTCGATGAACTGCGCAACGATCGGATGATCATTGCCCACATTTGCCACTTCCCCGCCACTCTTCTGCAATTGCTGCTGGCGGAATTCAACTAGTCGACGCACGGAGTTGGCCGAGTCTTTCAGTCCCTTCTCGGTGAAGTTCATATTGCTGCGGTAGTGAGACTTGAGGAGTTCGAACCGCAGGACAGCCGGGTGAACTTCTCGACCGGTCACTTTCCCGCCAAGGACATCACGGACCGTATAGAAATTCCCCTTGCTCTTGGACATCTTCTCCCCCTCGACCATGAGGAAGCGGGCATGCATCCAGAAGCGGGCGAAGTAAGGCTTACCCGTCGCGCCGCAGCTTTGAGCGATTTCGCATTCGTGGTGCGGGAAGATGAGGTCTTCGCCGCCGGTGTGGATATCGATGATCTCACGCTCAAGTTTCTTGCGAGCCATCGCTGAACATTCGATGTGCCAGCCGGGGTAGCCAGCGCCATATGGCGAATCCCATTTCATGATGTGACTTGAATCGGGCTTCCACAGCATAAAGTCAGCTGGGTGACGCTTGTTGGCCTGGTGTTCTTCCTGCACACGACCACCCGAGCCTTCGCGCAGTTGATCGAGCGTATTACCAGACAGCTTGCCATAATCTGCAAAGCTTTCGACGCTGTAATACACGACTCCATCCGGCCCGACATAGGCGTGCTTATTCTCGATCAGCTGGCTGATCATCTCGAGCATCTCAGGAATATGTGTCGTCGCATGCATGATGCGGGTTTCGTACTCGCCCGCGATCTTGAAGCCGAGCTTCTTTGAATCTTCGATGAAGGCGTTCGTATAGAACTTGGCGACCTGGAACGGATCATCCGGGTTTTCCACCGAGCCAACGGGGACCTTGCCCGACTTCTTATCTTCCTTGATCCGTTTCGCTGCGACCTGCATCTTGTCTTCGCCGCCGCCATCCGCCTGGCTGTCATCGGTCATGTGGCCGACGTCGGTGATGTTCATGGCATGGATGACTTCATGCCCCGTCAGTTCGAGAAAGCGACGAATCAGATCCGAGAACAGGAACGAGCGGAAGTTGCCGATGTGGGCATAGTCATAGACAGTCGGCCCACAGGAATACATCCGCACGACGCCCGGTTCCTGCGGCGTGAATGTTTCTTCCTGGTGAGTCAGCGAGTTGTAAAAGCGGATCGTCATTTCCGTGTCCTGAGCGTTTCTAGTCGATGATGTGGTCGGGGCAGAGAGCCCCCCGGCGTTCGCGGGGAAATCATCGTCAATTCAAACGATTGTGAAAAGGGCAACTCCTCATGCAGGAATTCAGCTGAATGCAGTTGTAAATCTTGGCGCCATCATGTCCAGTTTCCCCAGAATTCAGTTGTCAGACTGGCCAGTATCCGGTAAGAAACGGTGTTCACTCGAACGACTTACACGAGACACCGTACACTTTGGAAGGTCATGACCACTCCTACGACGCTGATCAAGAATGCCCTCTGTGTGTTTCCTGACGGAATTCGCCAGGACACAATCCTACTGAAAGACGGCAAAATCCACATTGCTCCGCCGTCGACATCCGCTGCTGACCGGGTCATTGATGCGACCGGGCTGCACCTGATCCCCGGTGTGATCGACGATCAGGTCCACTTCCGAGATCCGGGTCTGACTCACAAAGAAGATCTCCACACCGGTTCGAAGGCCTGCGCCAAAGGTGGCGTAACAACCTTCTTCGACATGCCCAATACCGAGCCGACAACAACAACCTGCGACCGTCTCGAGAAAAAACTCGACCTCGCCGCGGGCAAGTCGATGGTCAACTTCGGCTTCTTCATCGGCGCAACTCTCGACAACATCTACGAACTCCAGGATGCAGAACGAACACCGGGGATCAAAATCTTCATCGGGTCGAGTACTGGGAACCTGCTGGTCGATGATCAGGAAGCCCTCGAGCAGATCTTCGCCGAAACGAAGCTGCCGATCTGCGCTCACTGCGAAGACGAAGAGACCGTCCAAAAGAACAAAACCAAGCGCAACGGCGGCCGTGAAGTCGAAGATCACTCCAGTATCCGCGACCATCAGGCAGCCATTGTCGCGACCCGTCGTTCGATCGATCTGGCAACGCGGCACAAACACGCCTTCCACGTCCTTCACGTCTCCACAGCCGAAGAAATCCCCCTCATCAAAGCCGCCAAAGGACTCGTCACGGCTGAGGTCTGTCCTCACCACCTGTTCTTCAATGTTGATGACTATCGCCGCCTCGGCTCGCTGGTGCAGATGAACCCTTCCATCAAGGACGCCTCCGACAACCAGGCCTTGTGGAACGCCCTCATCGACGGAACGATTCAGGTCATCGCAACGGACCACGCGCCACATACTCTCGAAGAAAAACTGCGTCCTTATCCTCTCAGCCCATCAGGAATGCCCAGCGTCGAGAACTCACTAGCCCTGATGCTCGATGCTGTCAACCATGGCAAGATCACCTTGGAGCGGGTCGTTGAAGCCATGTGCGCGGGCCCGGCTAAGGTCTGGAACATCATCGGCAAAGGCTCGCTGAAAGAAGGCTACGATGCGGACGTCGTTCTGGTCGATCTGAACAAATCCCAGAAGATTCTCAACGCCGAGCAGGTTACCAAGTGCAACTGGTCCCCTTGGCACGGCGACACCATCAAAGGCTGGGCCGTGAAAACCTTCGTCAACGGCCACCTCGTCTTCGAGGATGGCAAGTTCGATGAAACAGTGCGAGGCAAGGAAGTCCAGTTCAATCCAGAACGCCCGGGATACTGGAAGAATTAGGCGAGCGGGGGATGTGTTAAATACCTGTCCTCCAAAGCAGCCTGAAACGTCACCACAAAGGCTCGAAGAACACGAAGCTTCACAAAGGAGAATCGACACTGTATTGGAAAAGTCAGTCGGATCTCTGCTCCACATTTTTCTTTGTGACTTTTGAGCCTTTGTGGTGAATTCTGTCTCAGGTCTGGTCACGCTGACTGGCCAGATCGTGCAGCTGTCGGCTTGATCCTCTGCGGGGTGGTGTTAAACTAGTTTCAACAACTATTGATGCTTGCGACTCGGTTGATGCTCTTTTTGCATCATTTCCGCAAGCAACCTGCCCACCTTGAATCCCCCTGGATCCCGGCTGTGACTTCCACGTCGCCCGTTATGAATTTTCTTGAGACTCAGCTCGAGTCTCACCTCCAAGCGTCCGCGCCAGCTGCCTGGGACTGGCTGTCGAGCCAGAAGTCCGCGACGTCTGCGAAGTTCAAAACCGCGTTCAGTCTGGCACCTCGCAGGATCGCCCGCACCCCGTGGTCTCTCGATGTGAAGACCCTCACTGCTGCCAGTCAGCTCAATCCGGCCTGGCAGCCCGAAACCTGGTCTCTCGATCAGGCGTCACGAACCCTGATGCTGTTGTGGCATGCCCAGAACGTCTCGCCAGAAGAATTCGAGAGTGACCTCGCGCTGCTTTTTCAGACGGGCGAAATCCGCGAACTGGTCTGTCTGTATCAAACGCTGCCGTTTCTACCTCACCCGGTGGCTTATCTGCATCATGCTGAGGAAGGGATTCGCACCAACATGCAACCCGTCTTCACGGCACTTGCCCATCACAACACGTACCCCGCCGATCAACTCGAAGAGAACTTCTTCAACCAGCTGGTTCTCAAGTCGATCTTCATGGGGCTCTCGATCCTGTCGATCTACCACCTCGGCGAACGGGCCAACCCCGCGTTGACAGCCATGCTCTGCGACTTCGCCCGCGAACGAACCGCCGCCCACCGCATGATCCCCGTCGAACTCTGGTACCCCGTCAGCCTGTCAATGACCAACCAGTCCCGTGACCTGCTGCACACCTTCGCCCAAACCCACGATCCCATGACACAACGAGCGGCCAGACTCGCGTTGAACCCCGGTACAACCCTAGAAGACTGGCAATCCCTGTCCGATGACTACTGGAAGTCCATGTAGGGTTCGCTGTGCGGACCGTCAATTCGCGATGCCCCGAGGTGACACGCCAGCGTTTTGAGAATTTGTAGCTGACATTGAATTTGAAAGTCGATTGTTGGTCCGCACAGCGGACCCTACACGAAGCCCTAAAATGAAATTCATCGACCCCCACATTCACGTCTCCGCCCGCACGACCGACGACTACGAAGCCATGGCCAAAGCCGGGGTCGTTGCAATCATCGAACCGGCCTTCTGGCTGGGGCAGGCGCGCACCACCGCGGGTTCGTTTCTCGATTATTTCTCCTCGCTGGTCGGTTTCGAGCGGTTTCGTGCCAGTCAGTTCGGGATCAAACATTACTGCACGATCGGGTTGAATTCGAAGGAAGCCAACAACGTCCGACTCGCCGAAGAGGTCATGGACATTCTGCCGCTGTTCCTCTCGAAGGAAGGAGTCGTCGCGATCGGCGAGATTGGCTACGACGACATGTCCGAAGCCGAGGAACGCTTTCTGATTGAACAGCTGAAGTTGTCTGTCGAATTCGATCTTCCTGTGATGATCCATACGCCCCATCGCAATAAGAAGAAGGGGACGTATCGCACGATGGACATCATCCAAGACCTCGGCATCGCCCCGTCCAAAGTCGTCATCGATCACAACAACGAAGAGACCGTCAACGAAGTTCTCAAGCGTGGCTTTTGGGCCGCCTTCACCATCTACCCGAAGACCAAAATGGGCAACGAGCGGATGGTTGAGATCGTCAAAGAATATGGCTCGGAGCGGGTGATTGTCGACTCGGCAGCTGACTGGGGGGTCTCGGATCCCCTGGCAGTCCCGAAAACTGCCAACCTCATGCGTGAACGTGGCATCAGCGAGCAGGACATCATCCTGACCTGCTACAAAAACGCCCTCGACGTCTATGGCCAAAGCGGGCAGTTCAACGAAGCAGACTGGTCGACAACAAAGCCGATCGACCAGCGCCAGCTCTATCAGGGGAACAGCGTGTTAAGAGGCGGGCAGGCGCCGCGGGTTGATATTATCGAGTAATTGCACAGACTAAAGTCTGTGCCACTGGAAGAATTTCCTACGCCCACTTCATCGCGAGTTGGCGAAGTTCGACGAGTTGCAGCAGCAGGGGTTCGAGCTGGTCGAGATAGACCTGATTCGGGCCATCGCTTTTGGCCTGATCGGGATTGGGGTGTGTTTCTAGGAACACACCTTCGCAGCCACAGGCAACGGCTGCTCGGGCGAGGAAGGGGACCATCTCGCGATTTCCCCCCGTGGTGGCACCGCCGGGCATCTGGACGCTGTGGGTTGCGTCCATAATGACGGGGACACCGAGCTTCTGCATGACCGGAATGGAGCGAAAGTCGTTAATGAGGCGACCGTAGCCGAAGGTGGTGCCACGCTCGGTCAGCGTGACATTATGCAGTCCTGCTTCTTCGCATTTCGAGACAGCGTGCTTCATGTCTTCCGGTGCGACGAACTGAGGCTTCTTGATATTCACGACGCGGTTGCGTTTCACCGCGGCTTCCGCACAGGCGATCACAAGATCCGTCTGACGTGCCAGAAATGCCGGGATCTGCAAGACATCGCAGACCTGGGCGACAGTTTCTGCCTGATCGGTCTCATGGACATCGGTCGTGGCAGGCAAGCCAGTCTGGTCTTTGACCGCCTGCAGCCACTTCATGCCAAGGTCGAGACCAGGACCTCGGAAGCTGCTGATGCTCGTGCGGTTGGCTTTATCGAAGCTGGCTTTGTAGATGACCTGCAGGTTGTTCCGCTGGGCACTCTCGAGGATCCGTTGCGAAGTCAATTTGACGAGGTCTTCATCTTCC
>SXPC01000302.1 GCA_005778225.1 Planctomyces sp.
GACACGCCGATCAATTCTGTAACAGAGAGACAGTTCTGAAAGAGGATGCGACCAGTAGCGATCAGAGAACACTGCTGGGAAAGCCAGCAGTGCCACCCGGGGTTTGGATATTGCCATGGTTAGCCGGGTTGCTGGCTCTCAAGATCAGCTTTGATGTGTTGTTGCGGTACCCGGATTACTTTCCGCCGGATTTTCGGTCGCAGTATCTGGCGGGGCGGGAAGACTATTTCTGGGGGTGGTATCGGTGGGCGTTCTGGACACATATTGTGTCCGGGCCGGCTGCGCTGGTGTTTGGTGTTGTGCTGTTGAATGAGTGGTTTCGTTTGTCGTTCACGAAATGGCATCGCTGGCTGGGACGGGTGCAGGTGGTGAATCAGTTGGCGTTGATGGTGCCGAGTGGGTTTGCGATTGCGTTCTATGCGGTCGCGGGAACGCAGGCGGTGGTCAGTTTCCTGGTGCTGTCTGTGTTGACGGGTGGGACGATCGCGATGGGGTGGCGGTCTGCGGTGCAACGTCACTACGCGGAGCATCGACGCTGGATGCTGCGGAATGTGGCGCTGTTGTTTTCAGCCGTGATTCTGAGAGTCTCAATTGGGGCGGCGTCGGTACTTCGATTCGATCCTGACTGGCTGGACCCGGTGCTGACGTGGGGAAGCTGGCTGTTGCCGCTGGTGCTGGTGGAAATGTCGTTTCATTTGACGCGTTTAAAAGTCTTTCACAGTCTCGCCGCCGTTGATCGTCATGAGAGCCTGACGAGTCACTGTGGGAAGGTTTTCCGAAAGCGCTTGAATTCCACCGTCACCAAAGCCGGTCATGATCACCCCTCGATGTGATTTGGGAGTCTTTGGGCCGAAAGAGAGGAACAGTGTGTCATCCGTATCGACGGGGCTCATCCATTCGACGGTCTGTTTGTCATTGACTTCCATCATAATGACGGTGTTGCTGAGGCCGTCTCGAATGTCGCTGAACTTGCGAGGAACGCCATCGGGGGAAAAGGCATAATTGTCGCCGACGATCGCCAGGTAGGTGGTGTGGTTCGAGGGAGCAGGGTTGGCAGGGCAGCGGTAGACGGAGAGAGACTGCTGACGGGCAAAGTCGTTCACGGGATCGTCCCAGGGCTTGGTGAGGTCGATTTTACTGTAGAGAACCTTCTGATCGAGAAAGGGGAGAAGGAGGACGCGCCAGCTATGGAGTTTCTTGCCATCCGCATCGACCGTGAACGCCGGGGGCATCGCGCCGTAAGTATCGTGATAGTTGTGAACAGCCATCATGATCGCTTTCAGATTATTCCTACAGGATGACCGGCGAGCTGATCCGCGCGACTGCCCGACCGATGGCATGAGCATCATGACCAGAAAGACGAGGATCGCCAAGCCGGTCAGGGTGTAAACGATGTTCTCGATGGTCGAACCGCGGCGATGCGTGGGGGAGTGAGTGGGCATGTCCTGGCCTCTGGGAGACGTGTGTTGGCGTTAATATGTTCCAATGAACATTCTACTGAAGGAGAGCGAGTTGGTCATGCAGAAAATTCCGCGGAGCACGCCGAGACCCTCCACCCATCCGTCCCGGGTGAGGGTGGGGATCGGGACGGGTGCCTGGGGACGGTTGGTTCAGAATGGGTGGTCCAGCCGTTCATGGCTGGATCGGCGCAGCCGACAAGATACGTTGCCATCCGCATCCAAGTGCACTCACGGCGTCAGTAGAAAATGGAACCGCATGGCGCTGGCTTCTTGTGAGCTGCGCTCACCCAGCCATGAACGGCTGGGCCACCCGGACTAAAGCATCCGTCCTGACCCCGGCACTTGGTTGGGACGGATGGGTGGGTCGAAAGGGGTGAGAAGAATGTGTGCCATGCTTGCGGCTTTGAGCAAGCATGTCTGGACGGTTGGAGGCCGACTGGAGCGAAAGGAGTCTTGGGCTTACTCCGACATGCTCACCCCGAGGCTGTGAGCATGGCACGGAGAGATTAAGTTCAAAAACAACATCCCGGCTACTGTATTATTATCACGCCTCAGCAACTTCATTGGCCATTGACTGATGAACTGCGAGATAGTCAAGCATGCTGTCGCGAATAAGTAAAAGATTAGGCAACGACGTAAACGGTATCATTTCTTCCGGCACATGTTCGATCCAAGTCGTGAGTTTGAGTTCGCTTCGATCGTCCCATGATTTACATGCGCGACAGGCTACGAGGAGACTTGAAATGTGTTTTACTAGATACTCTCGCCGTTCTTTCATTTCGACGGGTATCGTTGGCAAGTATTGACTAGTGAACTGCTGGCCTAGCTTACGGTGAACCGTTTCGGTGTATGCATCAAATGCCGTTTGGCCGTCTTTACTGTCGAACCACTCATCGCCGAATCGATCCAGTTCTTTCTCCGCGGCTTCTATTTCTTCGTCTTTGAAATCCGGGAGATGCTCGTAGCCAAGCTCATGGCTATCGAGTGCATCATCAGATAAAGCCTCGGTCAGCAAGAGGTCAGGACGGGTTAGCTGTGGCGGGTTGTTGAAAATGTGAGCCGTGATTTGTGGCGTATACAGTGTGAATTTCACATTACGACAAAGGCCCAGGTCATTGCGTAAATGGGTAACCTTCATACTTAAGTCGTCTTTACCAACCTTTGTCATAGCGCAACAGAATAACACGTAAAAATGAGTGAGACCGAAAGAAAGAGCTTCTGTAAACTGTGCCTTTACTTTTTGGCTAAATTTATTTTCAGAAACGTCGAAGTGACTCTTCACTTGGAACCCAAACTTCTTGCCGCCCGATTCGAGCAGAAGATCTACTCCTTTGTCGTTCAATGCTTGGGTCTGCTCAATTTGGCAGTTGCCGAGAAAATGACGGTGTGCGTTCAGGTATGCCCTGAGACGGTCAATCAGCTCGTCGTGCTTGACATTCGCGAAGAACATAGTGTCGGCGTGGGAAGCCGTCCCACGATTTAGGAGGCAATGTAACACATGAGTTAAGCCACGTTCGTGCATACTGTTTTCATGTAATAATGCGTTATTTTTGCAATCTGCTTTGAGGACACTCTCAGAGAAGATTCATTTGATCGACCGTTCAATCCAGAATCGTCTGCGCCCGGTCCGGCCCCACGCTGACGATGTGCACTGGTTTCTGCATGATCTCCGCCACCGTGTCGACGTAGGCTCGGGCTCCGGCGGGGAGGTCTTTGAGTTTGGTGACGCTGGTGATGTCGGTTTGCCAGCCTTGGACGGTGCGGTAGATCGGTTTTGCGGCGGCGAGGTCTTCGACGTGGCTGGGGAAGTTCTGGGTGCGCTGGCCGTGGATTTCGTAGGCTTCGCAGATTTTGACTTCCGGGAGTTTGCTCAGGACGTCGAGGAGCATCAGGGCGATGCAGTCGACGCCGGAGACCATGGCTCCGTAGCGGGTCGCGACGGCGTCGAACCAGCCGCAGCGTCGTGGGCGTCCCGTGACGGTGCCGAACTCGTTGCCTTCCTTGCGGATGTGCTCGCCGGTTTCATCGAGCAGTTCGGTGGGGCAGGGGCCGCCGCCAACGCGGGTCGTGTAGGCTTTGACGACGCCGATCATGCGGGTGATGAGGCGTTCTGGCAGGCCAGAGCCGTTGTGAATCCCGGCTCCTGAGCTGTTGGAGCTGGTGACGTAAGGGAAGGTGCCGTGGTCGAGGTCGAGCAGCGAGCCCTGGGCCCCTTCGAACAGCAGCGACTTCCCTTCGCCGACGGCGTTGTGCAGGTAGCTGGTCGTGTCGATGATGTTGTTTCTGAGCTGGTCGGTGTAGCTCATGTAGTTGTTGTAGATTTCGTCGAGCTTGAACGGGACGAAGTCAGGATCAAGCGCCGAGAGCATCTGGTTTTTGAACTCGAGGATCTCGGTGAGACGCTTCTTGAAGGTTGCAGGACGAAGCAGATCCCCCATGCGGATGGCGTGAGACCGGCCGGCTTTTTCCCGGTAGCAGGTGCCGATGCCGCGCATGGTCGTGCCGATCGCGTCCCCTTTCTGATGTTTCTCGAGGACTGCTTCTTCTGCCATGTGATACGGCATGATGACGTGAGCCCGGTCGGAGATGAGCAGCTGCTTGCCGATCTCGACTCCTTGAGCGCGGACGCCGTCCATTTCCTTGAGCAGGGCCTGCGGGTTGATCACGACGCCAGTCGCGATGACCGAGGTCACGCCGGGGCGGAGAATCCCGGTCGGCAGCAGGGACAGCTTGTAGGTCTTGCCTTCAAATTTGACGGTGTGTCCGGCGTTGTTGCCACCCTGGTAGCGGACAACGATCTGGTGCTGGTCGGTGAGAAGGTCGACGATTTTCCCTTTGGCTTCGTCGCCCCATTGAAGGCCGATGACTGCAGTAACGGACACGATGTAACCCTTGAAGACAGAAGAGATTGCCACAATGGTCACAGAGAACACGGAGTTTCCGCGCAGCCAATGTGGAGGCAAAGGAGCTATGATAGGTGAATTTTTGGCGTAACGGAAGCGAACTGCGATGCGAGGGGAGAAGAAGAACCGCAGATGGACGCGGATGGACGCAGATAAAAGGGGGAGGTTGGGTGGTCGAGTGAGATCGTTGTGACCACAGACGGGGTGGCCCAGCCGTTCATGGCTGGGTGAGCAACGCGAACAAGATACCAGCGCCATACGGATTCACTGTGTGATGAGGTGGTGAGGGCACTTGGGGGCGTATGGCGACGTGTCTTGTCGGCTGTGCCGATCCAGCCATGAACGGCTGGACCACCCCAAGCAGGCTGATGAAGGCAGATTGACGGCCTCGGGTGATGTGAGGGAAGAAGATTGAACGGCAGTTGAACGCGGACGGACGCAGAGAAAATGGGGAATCGAAGGAACGGCCTCCAACGGATTGCAGTTTGATCGCGTAAATTGATATACAGGAGGCGATGTTTCTCCTGACATCCTTTCTACTCGATCTCGCTACGAAGGAATTCCATGCTCAAGACGCTCGCCTGGGTGGGGGGAATATTGCTGATTGGGCTGATGCTGGTGGCATTTTTATTTCCTGGGCAACGGAGATCTCGTGCAGCAGCACTTCGTGTCATGTGCAAGAATAATCTCAATCAGATCGGGATCGCCCTAGACAACTACCGTGTTGACCACTGGACCTTTCCGCCGGCATACACGGTCGATGCAGAGGGGAAGAAGCTACATAGCTGGCGGACGTTGATTCTGCCGTACATGGACCAGAAAGCTCTTTACGACAAAATCGATTTGTCAAAACCTTGGAACGATCCGGTCAATGCAGCAGCAAGAAAAACACCATTGACGTGTTATGCCTGTCCATCCAGCACGGCGTCGCCGAACCTGACGAGCTACGTCGCGATGGTTGGTGATGATTTTGCATTCCCACCAAAAGGTCCTCGGCGAATGAATGAGTTCGTCGACGGCTTAAACGAGACCGTGCTGGTGATGGAAATCCCGGCGCAAGACGCATTTGAATGGATGGAACCCCGCGACGGGGATGAAGCAACCTTCATGGCATTCTCGCCCGAATCGAAGAAATCACATCGAAGCGGGATTCAGGTTATTTTGGGGAATGGTACGCCGATGTTTCTATCGGACTCGTTACCGGCTGAGAAACGGCGTGCACTGCTGACGGTTTCGGCGAAGGATGATGTTGGTGAGTTTTAGAGTCATGGATCTCGGCTGCGGAGAAACTTTATGAAAAAGGTCTTTTTATGGGCTGGGGGATCGATATTGATGGGGGCACTTCTCGTTGCTCTTCTTTTACCGTCGGCCCGTAGAAGTCGTGAACCTTCTCGACGTTCAAACTGCAAGAACAATCTGAAGCAGATCGGGATCGCGCTGCACAATTATCATGACGAGTATGGGATGTTCCCACCGGCGTACACGGTCGATGCAGAGGGAAATAAGCTGCACAGCTGGCGGACGTTGATCCTGCCGTACATGGAGCAAGTGGCGCTCTATAACACGATCGACCTGACAAAGCCCTGGGACGATCCTGCTAATAACGTGGTTCGACAGACGAGCCTTCCGGTTTATCACTGCCCGTCGAGCAGCGGTCTTCCCAATCACACGAACTATCTGGCGATCGTCGGCGATGATCTGGCATTCCCTCATGCGAAGTCCCGCACGAAGCAGGAATTCACGGATGGATTGGGCGAAACCATTTTCGTGGTCGACGTTCCGGAACAAAATATGGTGGAATGGATGAGTCCGAATGATGCGGACGAGCAGATGTACCAGTCGTTCCAGCCGGAGTCGAAGATGTCGCACGCTGGCGTCGTGCAAATTCTTTTAGGGGATGGAGCCGTGCGAGCAGTGACATTGACTCTTCCCTCAGAGAAGCGTCGGGCTCTGATGACGGTTGGTGGGAATGAGGAGGTCGGCGAATTTTGATGACGGTTGCTTTCGCCTACGAAAAGCAACTTCCAGAATCACTAGCGGCATGATCCAACATCCCCACGTCACGGTCGGGTCCAGCCAGATGGGGTCGTATTCCAGCACCGTTGCGGCTCCGAAGCAGACTCGCAGGATGACAGCGGAGCAGAGCAGGGTGAAGTTTCGTAGCATCCAGCGGCGGTGGTCGGCGAAGCGCCTTTGGACGGCGGTTCGCCAGCCCATCGCGATCGTCGTGCCTGTCAGCAGGGAGAGGATGGCGAAGCTGACGGCTGCCTGGGTTCCCGAGGCGGCGTAGAAGGACATCCAGAACCCGCTGGGGACAAGTAACGCCAGGACGTTGATGGCCTGGAGGCGTCCGAGGAAGCGGTGCCAGGGGCGGTAGTTTTTGAGAAACTTTTCATTGATCAGCAGCAGGCCCAAGACGAGTGACACCGGCCCTGAGAAGAGGTGAACCCAGAAGGCCCACTGGTAACTGCCGAAGAAGTAAGCTTCGCGGCCGAGGAGGAAGTCGGTCTGGAAGTTGGGCGGGAAGTAATTGCGGTAGTTCAGAACGACGCTGGCGTTGACCTTGAGAATCAACAGCCCCGTGAGCAGGGAGAGGATTCGCCATTGGTTCCAGCGGGGTTGCATTCAAAGCGACTTCAGGAGGAGCGAAGACATCGAATCAAACGGGTTTCAACGCGGCAAGTTGGTTTATTCGCGAATGGTGACGTGTCTTGTCGGCTGCGCCGATCCAGCCATGAACGGCTGGACCACCCTGAGCAGGTCACCCGTCCTGACTGCCACCCTCATACGGGACGGATGGGTGAGTGAGTGAGAGGGCGTCGTCACTACAGTCCGGGTGGCCGAGCCGTTCATGGCTGGGTGAGCAACGCGAACAAGATGCCAGCGCCATGCGGGACCAATTGAATTGACTGCGTCATTCGCATTCCCGCCTTGGGTGCCACTGGCTGTGCCAGTGCCGAACGGGGATCGACATTCTGTCCTGAGAAAGGCTCCGCTGCTTTTCTCTGGTCTTACGTGGATTGAAGACACTGGCATAGCCAGTGGCACCCGTGGGTCAGGCGGTTTCGTTTCGAGATGATGTGGTGAGGGCACATGAGGGCGTATGGCGACGCTTCTTGTCGGCTGCGCCGATCCAGCCATGAACGGCTGGACCACCCCGATCATCCCTCTGGTTTTTTTAATCGAGGGCGTCGTTGGGGTTGCGGGAATCGTCATCGGGGGTTTCTGTTGCTGGGCCGGGTTGGGGGACGGGTTTGGCGTTTTCGTCGAGCTGGATGCGGTAGCGGGTGTCGTAGGTGGCCAGTTCGATGGACTGCGAGTGAAGGTCGACGTTGACGGACTGGAAGTTCTCGTAGGTCGTTGTCTTGTAGTCGAGAACATGCTGGCCGGTCGGTTTGGAGATCGCCTGGATTCGCAGTTCGTTGATGAAGATGTCTTCTTTGTTCAACCCGCGACGATTGATCATGACGAGCAGAGGGCTATTGCGATACTGGTCGAGGACCATCGTCTGTTGGCGGACATTCTGCGACCACATCACTTTGCGATTGGCGACATCGAGGCCATAGACCTTGCCCGAGAATGTGATGCCGTTGAGATCGTAGTAATTGTTCTGGTAGCTGTTGCTGTACGTGTTGGACTTGCTGACGACGAGGTAGGCCTGGTCGCCGTCGGGAAGAAGGAACATCTGACGAACGCCGCTCACTTCGGCTGTCGGAACCGTGCCAAGATCGAGCAGGGTGCCGGTGGCTAGATCGAGCCTGAGGAGTTCGCGTTCCGTGGTTGCGTTTGCACGCGATGTTCCCTCGGGAACTCCGGAGAGCAAAAGCAGGGCGTTCTGATCGAGCTTGCCGACATAGTCTTTGTATTCGATCTCCTGCTGCCAGATCGCCTGAAGCGAATAGCTACCTGTTTCCGGATTGATGGTTGGTTCCCAGCAGGTCACGACGGACGGCTTGTAGAAACCAAGGAAGGTCTGGTTGACGACTTTCATCGTGATGAACCGACCATCGACGACGGCAATGATCTGTTCGAACAGAGCAGGGAACAGCTTTGATGCGAGTTCGGGCTGAGTGACGATCGAACCATCTCTGGGATTGAGAAGACGGCTCTCGCCTGGATCATCGGCGAACAGATAGAGCAAGGAGGGGGTGCCGATGACGGTCGTGCCCAAAGGGATTTTATCGTGCTCCCAGAGGAATTCGCCCGTCGACGGATCGATCGCGATGATCGAGCGTGTGCCGTAGTAACAGAGCAGGTCAGGCGAGAGATAGGCAATCATGCCAGGGATCGCCTGGGAAGTCATTGAATCCAGCAGGTAGGAGACGCCGCGAGTCTGACGCATCAGGTACAAATTGGGATCGCGTTCAATGCTGATTTCGTACGCGCTCACTCGAACATCAACCGGATGCGACCACAGCAGCGATTTTTCCGACAGCGAGACGCAATGCAGATACCCGCCATACGCCAGAATCAGATTATGGCCGAGATACCAGGCGGAAACATCGCCTTCGTGATAGTAATCATCGCCGCGTGTCGTGAGGGGGATCGAGGCATAGGTTGTGCCATCTGCCGAGGCGATCACCAGTCGCGACGAACCGACAAGATAATGCATCGCGAAACGATTCGCAGGTGCCTCCGCGATGTTCCGAATGACGACTTCACCTGTCCCGGACTGATAGGAATGCCCGCCCAGTCGATTCATCGAGAATGACTTGCCACCCCACAGCTGATTGATCGGCTTGATGCTCGGGGCTTTCGTCAGCTCGGTTCTGAGCGCCTGGACCTCGGGAGACTTCAGAAGCTTATTGTCGACCAGAACATCATCAGTCAGCCGCTTGTAGATGCGTTCTGCCTGAGCGAGGAAGCCTCGGTCGATCAGCTTCCGGGCGTAGAGGACAAGCGTCTGCGAGCGAATCGTTGTATTGGCAGAATTGATAAGCTTTAAGCAGATGATCTCGGCGTTGCTCCAGTGGCCGATCTCGCTGTTCTCGTCATTCTGATCGGCTTGCGCGAACTGACGCTTCGCGACTTGCAGCAGGATGGGCTCGAGCAAAGGATGTGTTGAGAGAATGCGAATCAGCCGTGACTGGTCTTCGGGTGTGCTGATATGAGCGGTGATGTAGGCGTCGATTAATGACTTGGTTGGTGCATCTGCCGACGAGGCGAGTTCGTGCAGACGGGCTGCGACCCACTGCAATTCGCTGATGCGGATTTCATGGCGAGTATCGAGCTTGATCGGAGTCTCGAGTGGCGAGGCGGCGAGCTTGACCAGATCATGAAACGCGTCGCCACTTTCCCCGCGTGCCAGATGACGCTGGATCTTTAAGCGGGCATACTGGTGCTTTTCTTCTTCACTGCCGATATAGGCGGCGAGCTGGTTGAATTCCTCATCGTATTCTTTGAGGTCCAAGTCGATGATATCAATCAGCGCCGCCATCATCTGCTGGCGGTACAGGAGCGCGAATTCCGCAGGCAGGTCGGGCATATGAAGCTGCTCCAGACAAGCGACCGCCTTGACGGAATCTCCCTGGCTGAAGGCGAGTTGAGCCTGCTTGAGCATGGCCCAGGCGTCGGACGGATTGCGGTCGAGCTTTTCTGCGATCTGGGTCTCGAGTTCCTTGCGGTCTTCGTAGGAAGTGAATGCAAACGGCCCGACATGGAACAGATTCCCCTGGTGGAAAAAGAGATTCCCGATCGCCCGGTACGTCTCACGGAATGGCTGGCTGGTCAGATCATCGAACGTCCAGCTGGAATCGATCGGCAATCGATACAGCTGATTCTGAGTCGTCGTAAAACAGATCGAATCGCCTGTGACCACGGGGACGCTCGTCAGGTAGCCCACACGTTGATCAAACGCGAACTCTTTGACGATCCGCTTGCGAACATCCATTGCGACGGCGGTGATGGTATTGGCACCGCTCAGGAGGATCTGATTATTGACGACGCCGAGGACTCGTGTGTAGTTCTTGCGCGGCATGTCCGAGAAGACTCTCGAACCATCATGAAGATTCAGACAGATGAGGCGATCAAATTCAGGAGCCGCCATGATGACCTTCTTATCGACGATCATCGGTGGACCAGGTGCCCAGCGATCTGACAGCTTGATCAAATCCGTCATCGCATAATGAAGCTGCTGGTACTCGCGTTCCTGTGGTTGGATACCGAGATAGCGGTGCATCCAGACGATTTCGTGTGTGTAGAGATCAACCGCGACCAGCCAGCCGACGGTCGTCGGGCAGATGACCAATCCCTCAGAAACGGCTGGCATGGCGGTCCACCAGCGACGCCCGACATCGGATTCGATCTTGATGTCCGCATACGCCAGCAGAGTCGACCAGATCGGCTTGCCAGTCGACGGGTCCAGGCAGTACAGGTTGATTTCGCCTTCATTCTCACCAATGACGAGCAGTGTATTGGCGACCGGCGTCGGAGTTCCCAGGAAGAACGTTCCAGCCAGCGGCAGGTCAAAGGATTCGTTTCTCTTCGAGCCGCCGATCATCCAGCGGACGGAACCATCCTTGATGTTGTAAGCAGAGATGCGATTGGACGACCAGTCGCGGTGAAACTGGTCATTGGACGCAGGCGAGACCTCGCGCCAGAAATTGTTCTCCACATCAGCCGTCAGTACGACTCCTTCCGAGAGGGCAAAGACGTTCTGTCCATCCGTCGACAGGGACTGAGAAACATGGTCGCGGAACAAGTAACTCGTCATCGGGTTAGCCTGAACGGTATGCTCCTGGTCGACGATGAAGTAACTGTAGTCCGATTTCTGTGACCCGCGCGAACGCATCCAGGTCTTCGTCGGCTTGCCACACAGCTGATGCTCGACGCTGATCAGATCCTGTGATTCCCAGATCTGCTTTCCGGTCTTCAGGTTGTACGCCACGATTCCCTGCAGGTTGCGAATGACCCCGATGTCTCCTGACGTCACGAACTGATGAGTCGGCGGGAATGCTTCTCCTTCGGTTGTCAGTTGATCGAAAATGATCTCGGTCTCGTCACGGATCTCCTGTTGCTGGGGAATCTCGTTTGACCAGCGTGGGACGAGAATCGGCTCTCCAGTAACAGGTCGAGACAGTCGATCGGGCGTGCCTCCAGGATAATGAAGCTCGGAAACCATTTTCATCGTGGGAGAATCACCTCGATCGAGCCAGGTCAGCCAGTCCGAAAGGGACTTCTGCTGCTGCCCTCGCTTGAGGAGGGTGTCGCTCGACAGCCCGGCTTTTTCCAGAAAAGCATCGTAACGCTTGGCATCGCCGAGGAGCTTATAGGCATAGGCGATCTTTAAACGTCGCTCGTCATCGTTGAGGTCAACCAGATTGAAATCGATCAACTGCTCATAGATGCGAACTGCCGACGGGATTTCTCCACGATCGATGTTGTAGTCGGCTGCCAGCAGTGCGGCTTCTCGTCCGGCGGGGGTCGCGATGTAGCGACGCGAGACGGAGAGGATCTGCTCGAAGTCGCTGTTGGACTTTGCGTCTGCGAGCATCTGAGCAGCCAGTCCCTGATACTGAGACTGATAAAGCTCCTTGACGTCATCGGGGGCAGATAGAAGCATCGCCATGGCTTCTGTTTTGACAGAGATGACATCCCCCTTCTTGTTGGAAACGATCTGGTGAGAATCGTCATCGAGGATGCGCTGCAGACCGTCGAGGGCATCTTTCCACTTGTCGGACTCCATCAATCTTTTGAGACTGCGAATCTGCTGATGGGCATCCCGGGCAAAGGGAGCCCGCTGATCGACATAATCTCGCGCGATCCAACGATTCGGATCTTCTTCCTGCGGGATGAAGTCAGGATTGGGGGCATCGTTCTTCCCTGCACCAGGACGACCGAAGATGTCTTTGATCAGGTCTTTGAACGGATTCTGAGCCGAGGCAGTTGAGACATCGAGCACACAGACCGTCACCCCAGACACGATCAAAGTGAACGCCCAGATGAGGCGTTGGACATAAGTCGAAGACACGAAAGCACTCCAGAGTCTTGTTCATTCGGAAGTCGTATGAGTTCAGTATAATAGCCACGCCGTTGAATGGAATGGGATTTTCTGGGGATCGGGTGAGATGTCCATGCGTCGAGGTTCTGCTCAGGAGCCATGTTGACGCCAACTTCCCTTAACGAGTACGATCCCGCCTCGATTCTGGAATCCCGGGATTTCGGACCACTAATTCGCAATGTCTAATTTGCAGTGTCGCAAGGATGCGCCGCCATGACTCCCGTTTCACCGACATCACGGATGACGCCAGCCGTTCGTTTGCGCCGCATCCTGGGATCGGGCGTGATCGCCTGGGTCCTCCTGCTGGGGCTGGTGATCGGATGGGGAGGAAGTCGTCGGGGTGTCGAAGGGGGAGGGGTCTATGAACTCTCCGAACTGCCACCCATTGGCGACGATTCCCAAAGTAGCGAAGCTGACCTCTCCGGCAAGCTGATGCTCGCTTCTCAATCACGCGATCTGTCCAATTCTTCGATTCGTATCGGGACCTTCAATATCCACAGCGGGAAAGGTCGTGACGAAGTCTTCGACCTGAAGCGAACAGCGAACACGATTCCCCGACACCTCGATATCGTCTTCCTGCAGGAAGTTCGCAGCGGCCTGTGGGGGTATAGCCCGGATCAGGCGGCCAGCCTGGCACAGCAACTTTACATGCGAAGCGTTTTCCTGCCTGTCGAAGCCCAATGGTTTCAACCCCACTTCGGCAATGCCTTGCTGTCTCGACGACATCATGACGTCATCGCGACGCTGCCTCTGCCATGTACCCAAGGCAAGAAATACCGCGGAGCAATGCTGACTCGATTTGTCGTCGACAACATGCCCATCAACCTGATGGGGGCTCACATCGACCTGAGAGTCGATCATGACCGCCAGCTTGACATGGTTCTTTCTGTCTTCGAGAGTCTTGCCTCTCCCAAGGTACTCATCGGTGATCTCAATACGACTCCTGACCAGACGGCGATGATCGCATTTCTTGCCAGGACCGGGTGTCGGAACGTCTTCGCCAGTGAAGGTCATGGACGCGACTGGATGATCATCGACGGCCTGAGGGTTCGCGAATCGGGCATCATTGACCACGGCGGCTCGGATCACGGCCTGCTGTGGGCTGAACTGGCGGTCGTCAATAGACCTGACAAAGTCGCCAGCGAAGAGCCGGGCGTCTTGAAGTAATCGACTCTCCTTCCAACACACGCTGACGGATCAGCATTTTCCTTTTGGATTGATCATGGACGATCGAAGTTTGCATCGCTGGGATCTCATCGGACTCGTCGCATTTTGCGCAGTTCTGTTCGGCATTTGTCTGGTCAGCGAACGACCGCTGAGCATTCACGAAGCGGTCCTGCCCCAGACGTCCAGATTGATGCTGGCTGATGGCGATCTCATTGTCCCCAAGACGGGCGAAGCTCCCTGGCTGGAAAGCCCGCCGCTGCCACAGTGGATCAGCACCGCGCTGGCGGTTCCCTTTGGCGAACTGGAAACACACTTCGTCGCTCGCCTGGGGAATGTCCTGGTCGCGATCCTCATTGTCCTGATGGCTGCCTGGACGACCGCGAAACTCTTCGGTCGCAATATGGGTCTGCTCACCGGCCTGTGCTTAGCAACGATGTGCGAATTCACGAAGTATGCCTGGCTGGCGGAAGACGAGATTTATCTGTGTGCAGTCATCACGGCAGTGATTGCCTGGTTCGTGCACATGGAGTTCAACGGTGAAGACGCCAAGCCAATTACGAAGTCTCCCTGGTATCTCGCGCCATTCACGACGCGTTCTTCCGCGATGTTGACCTTCTTCCTCCTGCTGGGCCTGACGAACCTTTGCAAGGGGATCATTTTTGGCATGGTGCTGGCTTTGATTCCCTGTGTCAGCTTTATCGTCCTACAGCTGAATTACGCACGACTCAAGCCGTACTTGTCGGTGTGGGGTGTTCTGCTGACACTGGCTGTCGCTGCTGTGTGGCCAGTCGCCTGTTACTTCCGTTATCCCGACGTCGTCGATGTCTGGATGTTTGACCTCGGCGGACGTGTCGATGGCAAGTACGCGGCGATCAACCAGCCGCTCTGGTATTACCCGGTCAACATGTTGTGGATGCTCGCCCCGTGGACCTTCTTCGTTCCGGTGGGCATGGTGATGACCTGGAAGAAGGCCTGGAAAGATCCAACCTCTGCTGAGCGCTTCGTCTGGTGCTGGGCTCTGCTGGTTCCTGCTGTCCTCTCAATTCCTGCCGGGAAGCATCACCATTACTTGCTGCATGGCCTTGTCCCCTGGGCGATGCTCGGGAGTATTGGACTGGTCCGGGCCTGGGCCTGGATGCACGCGTGGCCGACGTGGTTGAAACACCCCGCCTGGAGCCTGCTGAGCATCGCGACCCCTGCCTGCGTTGCACTCGTACTTCTACGCTCCAAATTGCCCGGCCCGGAAAGCACCACCTGGGGACTCATTGCCACCATCCCGGTCGCTGCCTTGATGCTGGCTTGGGGAATTACGCGAACCGATCGACGCTATGCCGTTTCCGCGATGTTTGGCGTGACCGCAGCGGCTTACCTGTTCGGCCACGTCTACTCAGGACACTACATCGACAAGAATCGCCTCGACGCCCACTTCTGCCAGCAAGTCGCCAAAGACTTTGGAGCTGTCCATGAAGCCCAGTCCACGCCCTTGCTGATGGACCTCGGCTTCCAGACCCACCGCGCCTTCCTCTGCCAGTTCTATCTGCCGGAAACAGTCAAGCCACTGCATAACCTGTCGTTCCTGCGTTCCAGCGACATCCATGCTGACGAGGCGTATGTGTTGTCCATTTCCGGCAAGCAGCAGCAACTCGAACAATACGGCGCTGTTGAAGTCGTCCGACAAAACAGCACCGGCGCCGGCGGCAGTGATTCGACCGATGATCGCCTCACGGTCTACCGCATCCGCTTCCCTGAAAAGTTCGAACGCGTCGCGACCGAAGACGTCCGCATCAGCCCCATGCAGGGCATGAACCGTGCAACAGGGCCGGAAGTGACGGTGATTCGGTAGTCGATCTCGACATTGCTGTCGTGACTACGACTTCTGCCCTTTGAAAACATTCAACAACGCATGCACCTGGCCGTGGTGGTGGGCTGAGTGATAGATCATGATCTGGATCCACATGCGCAGGGACTGATTGTTATCGCGGACTGACATCGTCTTCGTATCGAGATCCTCGTCGGTGAAGGTCTTGAGCGTTTCCCGCAGCGTTTCGTGAGCGTCTTTGAGCATCTTGAGAATGGTCTCAAACGATGGGACGTCGGTATCGGACGGCGAGCTGCCGCCGCGGAAACGGTCCCAGTAGTCTTTGTATTTGGCTCGCTCGTGAGCTGTGACGAGTCGATCACAGGCAAAGAGTTCTTCCGTCACCGCAATGTGGGTCCATTGCCACGCCGCATGAGCACGTCCGGGTGCAATCCGCCAGCTGAGGAAATCATGCAGCTCGGGATTCCCTGCAACCGCTTCGACCTGCGCGATGACGCGGTTCATGTTCATATCCAGGCAAGACTGCAATGCGCTGAGCTGATTCATTCGGGAAACCTCTGGTTGTTGATGACAATTAAAAGTGTGTGCCACTGCTGGCTTGCCCAGCAGTGCAAATTCAAATGAGATTATCGAAGGCTGCACTCTGGAGGCAGGCCATCGGATTCACACGAGAACGTCAGTTCGTGGAATGTCCTGGATCATGGGCATGCTTGACTGTCTTTCGATGGGCTTTCTCCATTCGCTGATCCTACTCATTCGGCCTGCTGTCAAACAAGATCTACGAAATGAAGTTATCAAATGAATGACAGCTCATGATTATTGAACTCCGAATGGAGCCTTCGGTGATCAACTTTGAAAACTGCACTGCTGGGCACGCCAGCAGTGGCACACTCTTGTCAATGAAAGAGTCCTATTCAATCAGATGTTCGTTCCCAGTCTCTTCTCTCCCCTGACTGGCATTCCCCTTGCGCTTATCGTTAAAGTAGAGTTCAGAGCCAACATGCTCATCTACTTTGTACCTGAATAGCGACGATCGAATGGATAACATTACTCCCGCATCTTCCGAGCCGAAAGATGCGGCTGCTCTTCCGGCGACCGCTGCGGCACCTCATACGCATGTCGAGCATCATCAGTCTCCCTGGTACTTCGTCCTCTGCCTGACCGGCGTGGATTACTTCAGTACGCTGGCGTATCAACCCTCGATCGCGTTCTCGGCAGCGGGCATTCTTGCGCCTCTGGCGACGATGTTCCTGGTGTTGATCACGTTGTTCGGAGCGGTCCCGATTTATCGGTATGTCGCAGGACAATCGCATGAAGGTCAAGGCTCGCTGAAGATGCTCGAGCACCTGCTTTCGGGCTGGCTGGGCAAGCTGATGATTCTCTCGCTGCTCGGGTTCGCCGCGACGGATTTCGTCATCACGATCACTCTCTCAGCCGCGGATGCAACAGAGCACTTACTGCACAATCCGCTATTCCACGGCCTGCCTTTTCCATTCAACAGCCCGGTTCTCATCACGCTGTGTTTTCTTCTGGCGCTGAGCGGGATCTTTCTGATCGGCTTTCGCGAGGTCATCGGCGTGGCGGTCGCGGTCGTTATTTTCTACCTGGCGATTAACCTGATCCTCATCTGTTTTGGGGTCACGTATATTTTCGGTCATCCGGAACTGTTGTCGAACTGGATGAAGGAAATCAACGCCGGAGAATGGGAAGTCGAGCATGCCGTCTTTCAGGGGAAAGGGTTGCTGACAGCGATACTGGTCAGTGTCTTGTACTTCCCGAAACTTGCCCTGGGTTTGAGCGGATTTGAAACCGGCGTCGCAATCATGCCACTGGTGAAAGGGGCTCCCGACGATGATCCAGCCAATCCGAAAGGCCGGATCAGTGCCGCCCGAACGATGCTGCTAACCGCGGCTTTGATCATGTCGGTCATGCTGATTGGCTCGTCGTTATTGACGACGCTGCTCATTCCCCATGCCGACCTGCACCACGGCGGGCCTGCCACCAACCGAGCCCTGGCTTATCTGGCTCACGGCGACAGTCCGCATCAGTTCCTGCCGTTCGCTGGTGAAATCTTCGGAACGATTTACGACCTGAGTACGATTGTGATTCTCTGGTTCGCAGGGGCCTCCGCCTTCTCGGGACTGCTCAATTTGATCCCGCGTTACCTGCCTCGCTACGGCATGGCGCCGACGTGGATCAATCGTATGAAGCCGATGGTTCTTGTGATTCTGGGCACCTGTGTTCTAGTCACGATTATTTTCCAGGCCGATGTCGAATCCCAGGGGGGCGCGTATGCGACCGGGGTCATGGTCTTGATGGTTTCTGCGTGTCTGGCAGTCACGATCGATCGCTGGAGACATCACCGCAAGAATGTCTTGCCGTTGATCGGCTCCATGGTGATCACGCTGCTTTTCATTTACACGACGATTACGATCATCATCGAGAAACCGGATGGTCTGATCATCTCGATCTTCTTTATTGTTGCGATCGTTTTCTTGTCACTGCTATCTCGGTTCATGCGTGCCGGTGAACTACGAACGGTTCGCTTCCAGTATGCTGACCAGCAGACTCAGTTTCTCTGGGAGACTCTGAAGTACCTCGACATTCCGGTCCTCGTCCCTCACCGTCCGTTTGGACGCTCGATCGACGAAAAGGAAAAAGAAATCCGAGCCCGCCACCACATCACTGATGACATTCCGATTGTCTTCCTGGAAGCCAACGTCGGTGATCCCAGCGACTTCTACCAGGAACCGCTGATGAAGATCACGTCCGAAGGCGGACGCTTCCTCATCCAGCTCAGCCGAGTCTCAGCGATCGCACCGGTGATCGCGGAGATCGCGATCTTCCTGTCGCAGGAAAGCCCGCCACTGGAAGTCCACTTCGGCTGGTCCGACGAGAACCCCCTGCAGATGAATCTGCGCTTCCTGCTCTTTGGAGAAGGGAACGTGCCGTGGCTGGTCTATGAACTGCTGCAGGAAGCAAAGATCGATCCGTCGATCCGACCACGGGTGATCATCGGGTAAACGTCGTCACACGTTACCCGCTTCATTTCCCACTCGTGGCATACTTCGTCACGGGTCTCTTTGCCACCTCTGCGGTCGTTTCGTTAACCGCTTTCTGCACTCCCGTAATCGTCTCATCGAAAAACGCTGGGCCTGCTTCGACGATCCATTCTTCCAACTGATACTTCGCAGCGAGTCCTTCGGACTGAAGCCGCTTGTCCGTATCATATGCCAGCAACATGCCTCGGACGACGGCGGTCTCGACGTCCCCGATGCTCAGCGTGTCATTTCCCTGGTCTCTGAGTAACGGAGCAAATGCAACTTTCTTCGCGCCAACAGCTGCTGCCTGTCGCAGTGCCATCCGTCCGATGCGCTCCATCGTTGCGAGGTCCAACGAAGTTTCCTCTCCAAGTCCGATCAGCAGCAACTGTGTCGGCTTGATTGTTCCCGCGGGGGACGTCAGCAGTAATGTCTCCAGTTCATCGCCGACGAATTCCCCCCGATTTCGCAAGGAGGTGATGACGCCTCCCAGTCGCTTGTCGAGTTCGACGGGTGCCCCTTTCGTCACGTCGCCCGCTGTCTTGTGCTTGAAAAAGCAGACGACCTGCAACGGGACATCGGCGTCATAAGGCCCCTGTGCTTTGACGGTCAATTTTACGCCATGAAGCCCAGCCAAAGACTTCTCAGCTGGAGCTTTTGTGTCCTCTGCTTGCAGGGCAACAGAGACTGTCATCAGGCAGAACGTCGCTAACGTAGCAAAAAAAACATGACGAGGCTTCATAAGTGGTTCCGATGATGAGGGAAGAAAAGATCAATACGCCCAGCAGCCACAGCCGGTTGTTCCCCAGAGGGATTGCTGTTGTGACTGGCCTCCGCCGAGAAGCTTGTGCAGCATCGAATGCCCATGATTCGGCTGGACGATCTGAGAAGCATGCCCTCTCGATGCAGCCGCGTGATAGTACCCGCCATATTCGCCCACGGGCGACCAGTCCGGACTGACGGGTAACGCGGGCGGCGAGTTTTTGCCGAACGGCTGATCCGCATAGACAACCTTTCCGCCGACGACTGTCAGGACAGACGTGATGCTCTTGATCTGCTCTTCGGGAACGGTGAAGTAATCGTCCGAGAGTGCGACGACATCTGCGAGCTGCCCGACCTTGATCGTACCGCGAACTTTGTTCTCATTCGAGAACCAGCCTGCCGTCTGCGTGTAGAGACGCAGCGCCTGCTCGCGGCTGAGCAGGTTGTCCTCGTGATACAGCTTCAAGCCGCCGACAGTTCTTCCGGTCGACAGCCAGTACAAGCAGACCCAGGGGTTGTAGCTGGCGACGCGC
>SXPC01000303.1 GCA_005778225.1 Planctomyces sp.
CGATGAGGACGAGCGTCTCGCCCGGTGTGACCCCCAGAGAGAGGGGATGGAGGACGGTGTGGGAGCCGTAGGTCTTGGAGATGTCTTGGAGTTCAAGCATGGGTGGCCTCCGCGGGCTGGAGGCTCATGCTGGAAAGACTTGAGAGATCCGCGGAGGGGGGAGTGATGGGGAGCAGGGATGCGAATTGCTGGTCCGCACAGCGGACCCTACGGAGAGGATGATACGGGATGTGAGAGGCGGGTTCGGGGCCCTCAGCGTTGTAGAAAGAATCGAGGAAGGCGTTGAAGGCGCGCTTGTCGTGAAGCGGGAGATCGTCTCGTTTGATCTCCTGCATGAACATCGTCACGCGTCGCTTTGGGAGAAAGAAGAACAGCGAGGCGAACATCGTGAAGAACGCAAACCAGAGTGTCCGTGTCAGATTCGGGACGCCGCCCGTGCGTTGACAACAAAACCGGGAGCCCCAGATGCCACGGGTGCGGACGAGAAGGATTTTAGCCTCGGGGCAGCGCTGGACGAGATCGTAAGCACCGCGGGCGGCTCCCACGATTTCGTGACCTTGTCTTTGAAGCTTGCCGGAGGGATAGAGCAGGATGTGCTGGCCGTTGTTGAGCGCATCAGCGGACCGGTCGAGGACTTCCTGGGAGGCTTTGTAGACTTCGCGGTTGGGTTTCTCCGACCAGGGAACTTCAAACGCGTTGACAGCTTTCAGAAACGGGTACATCGCCACGTGACGGTACGTCCCTGAGAAAACCAGTGGGCGTGGCAGTTCCTTCAGCGGCAGCGACGCCATCACAAGGACAGGGTCAAGGTAGCTGGGATGGTTCGGCAGGATCAGGACCGGGCCGTTGTTGAGGGACTCAGTATCGAGATTCTGGTCGTGCTGGACGTCGATGTCGTAACGAAGTGAGACGAAAAATCGGCCAAGAGGGACCAGCAACCGGTGAGCAATCGAGGGCATGTATGGTTCTCCGCATTAAGCATAAAAGTGGAGCTACCAGACAGGCGAGAGCGATTTCGGGATGTCACGGGGATTTTTGGAAAATTCTGGCGAAAGGGAATGCGAAGAAGGGTGATCCAGATTCAACGCCAAGGCGCGACGACGCAAAGGATTAAAAGAATTACTAAGCTGGATCGAAAACGACAGCAATTGGGGTGACATTTCGAATCACGACAGGCTTTTTAGCGTGGACCAGAAGTCGCGGAGTTTGTTCATTGGTTTGGTCGTAAGGCGGTTGTCGACCAATGAGATCTTGGTGCCGGTCTTTTCTTCGACCGCTTTTTCGATGTTTTCACGGCTCGGTTTGGTATGAACGATGGTGAATTTTTCCGTGTCGATTTCTTCGATGGTCATACTGCCCACCGGCTGGCAGGGTTCTGGCGGCAAGTAAATGGCGCCGGTTGCGAAGTCGACAGCGAATGCAATCACACCGGGGATGAAAAACAGGAGCAGGCCGATTCCATCGAGTGCGACCACTCCCCAGTCGAGTCGACCATGAGGCTGGCCGCGGCGTTCGGGGTAGAGAATGGTGCCGCAACCCGTTAAAGACGACGAAACAGCTGCCACCGCGAGTAGTCGCAGGGTTTGACGTCGAGAGAGGGAATTGATGGGCATAGGTAAGCAGTTCCGCAAGACGCAGTGGCCCGCCGCGTCTGACTGGGAAGAGATTTGAAGTCGGGGCGGGAAGATAGCGGGAAAGTCGATGGGCGCGAAGAGGGCTTCGGGAGGGGGTGTCGAAATGACAAAGGCGGGCGGATGGGGTGAATCCCCCTGACATTCGAAAGGTAATTTTCGTTCCTTGAGATTGCTCATTTAGTGTTTAAAAATAGGAGCAGCTGCAGGAATGCAATATTGGGTTGGAATCGTCCAGACTTCAGGCTGTCGCTTCTCGGAGTCAATTGAAATGCCGAACCACACCGCTATGTGATCTTCGGGAGCCACTCCATCGGAGTCCGTTCCGACAACAACACCAAGCTGATTATTGAGTTCGATAAAATCGCCACGTTTGAACATCGGGTCACCTTCGAAACAGAGACCTAATTTGATCTGATTAATTGTCGGAGGACTGGCAGTACCTCCGATTCAAACCAGGGATGTTTCTTGAGCCAGACCGTGTTGCGCCAACTGGGGTGTGGCAGCGGGAGGAAGTTCGGGAGGTAGTCGCGGTACGAGTTGACAGTTTCGGTCATGGAGGCTTTGCGCTTGTTGCCGAGGTAGAACTTTTGAGAGTATTGGCCGACGAGGAGCGTCAATCGCAGGTTTTTGAGTTGTTTGCGGATCTTCGCATGCCAGAGCGGGGCGCATTCCGAACGTGGGGGGAAGTCGCCACCTTTGATGTCGGTGCCCGGGTAACAGAAGCCCATCGGGATGAGGGCGAAACGCCTCGCGTCGTAGAACTCCTCTGGAGTGACATTGAGCCAACTACGAAGGCGGTTGCCACTGGGATCGGACCAGGGCTTGTGATTGACATGCGCTAACCGACCAGGTGCCTGGCCGATGATCATGATCTCTGCATCGGGGTGAAAATTGATCGTGGGGCGTGGCGGGTTGGGGAGATACTCGGAGCAGACCGTACAGGCATGGATCTGTTTGAGGAGAAGCTTGGACATAACGAAATAGTAGGGAGAGAGTCGTCGAGGGTGAAGAGGACCAATAAGAGAGAATCAAGATGCTCAACCTTGGTGTTTTCCTCATGACTCACAACTCAAACCTCATGACAGAACAGAATCGGGCACAGAGTTGATTGATAGGGGCACAGAATGTGTCGGTCTCATTGGTGGGTTTTGATATACTCGAAGCGAAACATTCATTTCCCACGAGGAGAGTTTTGATGACGACGCTTTGGAAATCTTGTGTGCGCGCTCTTGTATTGGCTGTTCTGGCTGTCGCCTGTGTGGATCGTTCAGACGCGGGAGAGTTGAAGGTTCCTGAGGGATACACGGCGATCTTTGATGGGAAAACGCTCAATGGCTGGTATGGCTTGAATCCTCACAATGTCACCAAACTCGAAGGCGAAAAAAAAGAAGCGGCCCTCAAAGCGATGCGCGATGAGTTCGCCAAACATTGGACCGTCGAGAATGGGGAACTCGTCAATGATGGCCACGGAGCCTATGCAACGACGGACAAAGACTACGGCGATATCGAGATGCTGATCGAATACAAGACAGTCGCCGCAGCGGACAGCGGGATCTATCTCCGCGGTACGCCTCAGGTCCAGATCTGGGACACGACCGAGGCCGGGGGGAAATGGAACATTGGGGCTGATAAGGGATCAGGCGGCTTGTTCAACAACTCGCCCGGCAAACCTGGCCAGCATCCGCTCGTGCATGCCGACAAGCCGTTCGGTGAATGGAACACGATGAAGATCAAACAAGTCGGCGACAAGACCTGGGTGTGGCTGAATGACAAACTCGTCGTCGATGGGGCGGTCATGGAGAACTACTGGGATCGATCTCAAACGCTTCCCGCCAAAGGCCCGATCATGCTGCAAACCCACGGCGGCGAGATTCGCTGGCGGAATATTTTTGTGAAGGAACTGGCAGCCGAGTGAAGTCTTTGCTTTCGATTGCGAACCTTCCTGTCAGAATGAGTGTCGAGAGGCCCTGACGATCGGAGGGTGGCTAGGTCAGGATTTCTAGCTGACCCCAGAATGTGCGTCCAGTTGCGGATGAACTAGGGTGAGCGATCGATCCTCACCCCAGCCACCGGAGGCACAACCGGGAGGGCGAGGCTCCGTCCGAGCCGCTGTCCCGCGTTGCAAAGTCTGTCCAGCGAATCGACTTAGAATCGTGTGCAGAGAAAAGAAGGCGTGGCCATCGTCGTCCTTTCCACGTTGACTGTTCGCAACGCAAAGAAGCAGCTCACACGGAGGTTCGCCCTCCCAATTTCGGGCGTCGAGACGCGGTGCACGATTCTTACAGGAGGATACATGTTTGAAGTCCGTGAACTGGTGAGTGAAGACGAATTGCGATCAACCTTCGAGGTGGTTCGTCAGTTGCGTCCTCATTTGACAGCTGAGAATTATCTGACCGAGCTGCGCGTCGTGCTGGATGGCGGGGCTCGTTTAACGGCCTGTTTTGACGGGACGCGCGTGGTCGGCTGTGGCGTGTTCCGTGTCCTCCGAAAGCTGTATCTGGGGACGAGCATCTATGTAGACGACCTGATCACCGATGAAAACACGCGGAGTCAGGGTGTCGGGAAGGCCTTACTGGAGTGGATTGAAGCAGAAGCAAAGCGCCAGGGAATCGACTGGGTGACACTCGACTCCGGCGTGCAGCGGGATCAGGCGCACAAGTTTTACTTTCGCCAGGGGTACACGGTGGCGTGCTTTAATTTTAAGAAGAAACTCTGAAGGCGAGCGGGGGGTGTCAACCCCCCTGTGTTATCGACTCGCAGGGAGGCGAAACGCGGATGAATACGGTTAACAGCCCAGAGGACATTCTTCAGAGCTTCTCTCGTACTCTGAGAGTCCTGGCATCAGTTACCACAAGGGACAGGGGGTTCACACCCCCCGCTCGCCTTGGGAGGATTGTCGGGTTAAGGAGCGGGTGTAATAATAGCTGACTATGACAGATGCCAGTTCGACGTTGAATATTTTTGATCGCAGCTACGACCGACGTTTGCAGGACGTGATGCAGGCGGATCGACATCGCCTGACGACGTTTCTGAAAAAGATTCGTTCAGCGAGTAAATCCGGGCAGCCGTTTGATCGCAACTGGAGCAAGTTTGCGTCCCAGCTGGAGGCCAGCGAGAAGCAGTTGAAGGATCGTCTGGCCGAGACGTTCAAGATCGGGATCGACAAGAACCTGCCGATCTATGCGCGTCGCGAAGAAATCCAGGCGGCGATTCGGGACCATCAAGTCGTCGTCATCTGCGGAGAGACGGGAAGCGGAAAGTCGACACAGCTGCCGTTGTTTCTGCTGGAGATGGGACGTGGCCGTCGAGGGTTGATCGGGCATCCGCAGCCACGTCGGATCGCGGCTCGATCGGTATCCGCGCGGGTTGCGCAGGAACTGGGCACGCCGCTGGGCAAGCACGTCGGGTTCAAGGTTCGTTTCAGCGATTCGACCGGCCCGCTGACGATGGTCAAGGTGATGACGGACGGGATCCTGCTCGCTGAGACGCAGGGCGACCGATACCTCGAACAGTACG
>SXPC01000304.1 GCA_005778225.1 Planctomyces sp.
ATACTTGATGACTCGGACTGGTCGGCCCGTGGCATCGAAGATCGGGTTATAGGTGGCCTGTATCCAGATTTCTCGCCCGCCTTTGCCGAGGCGTTTGTATTCCCCGGCATCGAATTCGCCGCGATTGAGCTTGGCCCAGAAAGTGGCGTAGGCAGCAGAGCGGGCATAGTCAGGCTCGCAGAAGATGCGGTGATGCTGGCCTTTGATCTCTTCGAATGAGTAACCGACGGCGCCGAGAAAGTTTTCGTTGGCGTTCAGAATATGGCCGGTCAAGTCGAACTCGATGACAGCCTGGGATTTATTGATCGCGGAGATCTGCCCCTGGTAATAGGCACTGTCGATTTTTTGTTGGGTGATGTCCAAGGCAAGCTTAACGACTCGGACGACGTTTCGCTGGTCATCGAAGACAGGCAGATAGGTTGCCTTCAACCAGATCGCCTGACCATCTTTACGGACCCGCTGGAACTCATCGACAAAGCGTTGGCCGGAAGCGAGTCGTTTCCAGAAGTCTCCGTATGCTTTCGAGCGACGAATCTCATCGGAGCAGAAGATCGCATGATGCTGACCGGCGATCTCGGACAGCGTGTAGCCAGTCGTGGCAAGAAACGGCTCATTCGCCGTGATGATATGACCATCGGGAGCGAACTCAATGTAGGCGTAAGCCTGGAGAAACGCATCCATGCGAGCCGAGGTCAGGTCGAAGTTCAGGTCGGCATCGAGAGTGGAACGCGTCATGGCAGGTGAGCCTCACATGTCGTGGTTGGCCTAATCGTTAGGGAGAGACATGTGTGGTATCGTCACGCAGTGCGTGCAGACGCACACACTGGAAATGAGTTTGCAGGCGAACACCTCACAAGAGTTTTGAGGAAGTTGGGATTGTGAGGGGAGAACGGAATAACACCAATCCCGACTTAACCCGGCACGGCTTGTCTTCTCATGGAATCAGTTGGAAACGATTCAGGACGACTTGGCTTCAAAGTTGATGACGTTCTTGCCGGCTTTGACTTCGCGTTCAAGACTTCGATCGGTGTACTCCTTGGGGAGTTTTTCCTTCACGGCGGGCTGGGTGACTTTGCCTTTGTCGTCAACGATGGCAGTGCGGCCTGTGAAGATTTCGACGACATGCATGCCGATTTTTGCACCATCGATATCGTCAGTGTATTCGAGCGTGTACTCCCCATTGGCATTGGAACTGGCGCGAGAGGCACGGCCTCCTTCTTTGGGTGAGAAGGTGATAAAAGCGCCTTCCACAGGCTCGCCGTCGAGGGTGAGAACTCCAGTCACCGTGCCGGTTTCGGGGACATCACCCCGACTGCATCCGACGAGAGACAATGCCAGAATTCCCAAGAGCGCGAAAGAACGGTAACGAGATGCTCGATTAGCCATGGTTTTACCTAATCCGCTGGTGCGATCTTGAATGGTGAGGGGCATCAATAGGAATGAGGAACGACATGTTGCATGTCGCTCCTCATTAGGAATTCGATATCAGACTCGACTTCTAAAATTCGCCAACGACCTGTCCGTCGTTCCGATTAATAAGACGTTCAAAGGTGGTATTCGTCCCACCGCCGAGATCGTCATCGATATTTTCCGAGATAAAACGGACGGCACCATCCCCCATCAGGAACTGAGCACCACCCTTGTGAAGACTGGAAAAGCCTTGGCGACCGTCGGCATTGCCACAACCCGTTCCGCAGAGGGCTGAGGTGTTGATCAGCGGGCCACCGCCGGCGACGACGCTGATAAAGCCGTTCGCGTAGTCACCGTTGTTGAGGACGTCTGCGTTGCCATTGTGTCCGAAAACGACACCTGCTCCTAACGTGTTGTTTTTCAAGATGTAAGCACGTTCGCCAACGAAGATTGTGTTGGACAAACCATCGACAATGTCACGAAAACCGATCTTCGGAAACTTATTCCCTTGAACAATATTACCGGGCACCATGATGCCTTCTGGATTGGCTCGGTTGATACTTCCTTCGTCCATAGCGGCAACATAATTGGAAGTAGCTAACTGAACGTCTTGTGCGTTGTTTCCGCTGCCGTTGTTGATCGTCCATAAACCGTTGAGTTGAGGACCGGCATCAGACGGGCAGCGAAAGATTCCCAGCGGCTGTTGCATGGCTGCAAGTTTGGCAGGGACTGTCACAGCTTGAGAGAGTCGCTGGGGAGCACCGGGCTGAAGAGTATCGTAGAGGGCAGACTGTTCGAGCATGGGGAATAGAAAGACCGACCAGCTGTAGGAGGCATCAATGCCTTCGTCACCGCCGCGGCCTGGAACAGCAGGAATTGGCTCGCTCTCATAGCTGGCGCCAGGGAGGACGCCGTAGGTGTCGTGATAGTTGTGAAAGGCGATCCCCAGCTGCTTAAGGTTATTCTTGCAGGTAGAACGGCGGGCCGCTTCACGAGCCTGCTGGACGGCTGGAAGCAGAATGGCAACAAGAGTCGCGATAATAGCGATGACAACGAGCAGCTCAATGAGCGTAAAGCCACTTCGGTGAATTCGAGCAGACATGCTAGATCCTCATTACTGTTCAGATATGATTAGGAGGCAAAGAAAGGGATCACAAGACGCCGGTGCAGCTCGAATGACGGGTATCGGGGAAACGAACGCTGGCATCGCGACTTCTACATCTATCTATCCGACAGACGAACCAGTTTTGACAGTGAATTCGCAAAACATTTCGATTTATTGATGTTTTCACAGAATCATTAGTCGCTCAGCGGTGTATTACCTGCAAAAAGAGTCCTTTTGCCGCATAGTTTGAGAAATTTCTTGCGGACACCAAACTATTCGTTTGGGCATAATATACGAAAGAATCTATTCCAATTCTCGCCGGGAAATCGCGAGATGGAATAGGCCCATAGGCCAGAATCTGAACAATTGGACAAAGAGAAGCCCATCCGCAAAGGGACTCAACTTCTGTCGAAGA
>SXPC01000305.1 GCA_005778225.1 Planctomyces sp.
TCCCTTGAGGTGGAACCAAATTGCCCGCTCGCCGAGAAGGCGAGAGGAAGGGCAATGCGGTAGTCTTCTCAGGAAAAGGTGCCCGAAGGGCGGATGAGGGTGAGCGCTAGGCAACGACCGCCTCCCATTGCGCCACCACACATCAGCCAAAACTCTCCCGTTCTTTCTCTTCCCTATCCGTGCATCTCCGTGTCCATCCGTGGTTAGTTCTCTCCTCACCTTATACAACTTCTTCTCCGCGACCTCTGCTCCCCTCCGCGTGCTCTGCGTCCCAGTCTTCTCCCAAAAACCCGTGCAGCGAACCAAAACCCGTGATACACTAACACTCATGTCCGACAAACCAGCCATCTCTGACTCCGCGACCGTCTACGCTCCGCTTGATTCGGAGAAGGATTCGACGTTCACCGGCAAGGGCATGAACCCAGGCGACACTTCGTTGGCCCTCAATCTCCCGGCTGGGACCATGCTGGAAAAGTATCGCCTCGAACTCAAACTCGGCCAGGGGAGCATGGGCGCCGTCTTCCTCGCCCGACACAAAGACCTCAACCGACACTGTGCCCTCAAGATCCTCAACCCCAAGCAACACCGCATCGTCCACGACGATTACCTCGCCCTCTTCCGTGAAGAAGCCCGCCTCACTTCGCTGTTCAACCACCCGCACATCATCATCACCCACGACGTCGGCAGCGAAGGAGAACTCCATTTCATCGAAATGGAATACCTCTCCGGCGGTTCACTCGCCGATTACGTCTCGATCCACAAAAAGATCGACCCCATCCGCGCCACCCGTCTCGTCATGCAAGCCGCCCACGGCCTCGCCGAAGCACACCGCCAAGGCCTCCTCCACCGCGACCTCAAACTCGGCAACATCCTGCTGACCTCCGATCAACGCGCCAAGCTCGTCGACTTCGGCTTCGCCTTCCGCTTTAAACAGGCCTGCCAGCTCGACCGCACAACACTCGTCGGCACTCCCGGCTATCTCGCCCCTGAGCTCTTCACCGGCGAATCCGCCTCGCCGATCACAGATATCTACGCCCTCGGCATTTGTTATTACGGGCTCCTGACGGGCAAAACACCTTCCGATTCCGCGAAACACACCAGCCTGACAATCTACGATCTCCCCGCTCACATGGCCTCGCTGATGACCCGCATCCGTGAGGACGTCGACCATCTTCCTCTCGAGATCCTCCACTGCCTCGACAAGATGCTCCACCCATCCCCCGAGAACCGTCCGCAGTCAGCCTACCAGGTCATGCAGATGCTCTCCGCAGCTCTGGGTGAACTCGAAGACCTCGATACCCTGATCCATCAGGCCTTCGAGTTCGAAAAACACATCCGCTGGCAACGCAACGGCGACCGCTACGACGTCTACGTCGAACTTCCGTACAACCGCAAACAACGCATCTTCATCAACACCTCGTCAGGCACGATCAGCCAGCGTCTCGTCGAGATCTCCACGATCTGCTGCGAGCGCCCTTACGCCGACAAGTTCGCTGAAAACGCCCTCCGCATCAACACCCGCCTCGCCCACGGCCGCATCTGCCTGCAACACATCGACGGCGTCGAACATTACGTCATGCAGGACGCCTACCCCCTGGGCACCGTCGACGCCGAAGAAATCCGCCGCTGCGTCTTAGAAATGGCCGAGATCGCCGACACCATCGAACAAGAACTCGCCCGCACGGATCATCATTGATCTCAGATCATCTGGCCACTTTCCTACTCGGACTCCTTCGATGGACTCAACATCCTGACAATATGCTTCGCGAGATGTTCTTTAATCTCCCGGTGTCGCGGAACTGGCTGAGAAATGCCTGTTTCAGGTTTCAGATACCAGTCATGCTTGCCGTCATGACGAATAAACTCACATCCCATGGCTTCGATCGCCTTGATCAGGGCTACTGGCTTCATGAAACCACCAGATCTTCAACATGCCGAACACCGGGAATCTCACCCGATGTCAGGTCCTTGTAAAGATCCTTCAAATGCTCCTTCAGATCGCTCAGCGTTTCTCCCTGAGTCTGATAATCAGGATACTGCTGCAGATAACCCAGCCATCCACCATCCACTTCCCAAACGATAATCTTGACGGTCTGCATAATACTTTCCTCTTTGATGACTAGTTCATTTTCCACAACAACTCGTGTCAACTCCCTCTTCACCTCAAAATCTGCCGCAGCACCACCTCCGCCGGCGTCCTCAACCACACCCGTAACCCCTCATTCTCCACTGGCACTGGCACCCGCATCGCTGCGTCGTAATCCCAATCAATCAAATGCTTCGACATCCCCGCGTTCTCCAGGTGAAACGCATTCGTCAGCTGCTCCCACTGATTCGGAATCGGCACCACCGACGTCGGCTTGGCAAACAAATACGACTCAATCGGCAGCGTGAACCCCGCCGTCGTAATGACCGCCCGCGCACTCGCCAGATCAAACAGCAACTCATCCCGCCCCGGCTGGCAGAACTCAACCATCCCCTCCCGCCCGCGTGGCTTCTCGTTCATGAACCCATAACACTTCACCAGCTGCTTCCGCGAATTCGCCCAGGCCACCAGCTCATCAGCTCGCTGAAGATGGCAATGATGGAAGTTATAAACAAATAGATGCTCCCCCACACTCGGCGTCACACTCGCCAGCTCCGGCCGAATAATCGGCGGCAGCGATCGCCACGTCGACGGCTCATAGTGATACCCATACTGACGGTCCGATCCGAGCAGAAACAGCCGAATCGTCGTCCGCGCCAATCGACGATCAAAGTCCATCCCCTCCGGCGACGGGATCTCCGGATCACACAACGTCACCTGCCTGGAAACCGACGTCACCAGACAATCCGCCCCCAGCATCGGCGACGCCGTAAACGGCTCAAAGTCACTCACAATCGCTTCCGGCCGAAACGACCGCACCAGCGCCTTCACTTTCAGCAGACTCCCCACCATCTTCGGAATCGACCGCGCCCACTTCGCCGCCGTCGCCTGATAATCCGTCTGCCCATCCTGAATCACATACTCCAACCCCGGCACATGCAGATGCTTCTCAAACACATACCCCTGCAAAGACTCCGGCCCCGACGAAACCACATACACATCATGCCCCCACCCCCGAAGAATAGGCACCAGCGCCGCCGCCTTCGAAAGATGCCCCTGCCCCTGCGTGTTACACCCATAAATAATCCGCATGAAGATTATTTAACGCAAAGCCGCGAAGCCGCAAAGAGGACTTCGATTCCACGCCTTCTCCCGCCGGGAGAAGGTGCCGAAGGCGGATGAGGGCAACGCGCCAGAAAGCTCAATTTCAATCAACGTTCCGAGGGCAGTAACCGCATGAATCATCCGTCACCCTCACACCGACTTATCAGACTGACCTTTTCTTCTCAAACACCCAACTTCCTCTTGCCCTCTAATTTTCAGACAGGCACCATACAACAACCTCGACGTGCACGGTCGAGGCCAGCGGTCTGAAACAAATTCCATTCACGAAAAGCGAGCAAGAACATGCCTCACCCACCTTAGCGTCCTCTTTGCGTCACAGCGTCTTCGCGTTAACTCTGGGCCGAAACGATTCCAAGTTGAGCCCGCTCCAGCAGCTTCCACAGATACGGATCCATCAGCGAACTCGCCGTGTGTTTCGTTCCCGTGAAGTTCTGATTGGCCGAGTGAATGTGAGGAATGGAGACAATGTGAACCCCAGCCGCGACACCCGCCTGCGTACCGATCCCCGAGTCTTCAATGACAAGGACTTCGGACGGATGCAAAGACATCCTCTCAGCAGCCGCCAGGTAAATTTCGGGGTGAGGTTTTCCGTGGACAACGTCTTCGGCAGCGAGCGTGAAGGCAAACCCTTCGAGCAGACTGTAGCGTCCAAGAATGTCTTCCAGGTACTCCCGGTGAGACGAGGTCGCAACCGCCCGAGGCAACCCGAGTTCATCAATCCGCTGGAGAATCTCAAACAGCCCCGGCATCGGAGCCAGACGACTTTCCAGCATTCCCATGAACAGAGTATGAGACTCATGACGCAGCTGTTCGATCGATTCCGACAGACTCAAAGCAGCCTTCAGAATCGCCATCGACTCAGCCGCCCGACGTCCCATCATCTGCTGACGAAGGGCCTCCGTCATGAGCCCCCCCTTGGACCGGACGAAATCATCGCCAGCCACATGGAAGACCATCTCGGTATTGAACATCGTCCCATCAAGGTCAAACACAACCGCCTTGATACAAACATCATCCGGAGGCAACGACATCAAACATCCTTAAAAAGTCATGAGTCGTGAGTTTCGAGTCATGAAGAAAAGCCATGAGAGATTTCTCCCTCATGACTCACGACTCGAACCTCATAACTTTCCTAGTACTCATTATCCGCTGTCACAGCGGTCTCGGCTACCTGAGCAAACTTCGACTTGGTCAGCTGCCGGATCGTCTTGTTGGCGACTTCTTCCTTGAACTTGGCGAGCGCCTCTTCGATCGAGACCGTTCCGATGTCTTTCGACTCGACACGGTCACGAATCGCGACGGTGCGATCTTCTGCTTCCTTCATGCCCACCACGAGCATGTACGGAATCAGTTCCAGCTGCGCGTCGCGAATCTTCGCGTTGATCTTGGTCGAACGGTTGTCCACGGAAACGCGGAACCCGTTGCGGCGGAAGATCTGTGCCAGTTCCTGTCCGTACTCAATCGCCTTATCGGTCACGGTGCAGATGCGAAGCTGCTCCGGAGCCAGCCACAGCGGGAAGGCACCAGCAAAGTGTTCGATCAACATCCCGACGAATCGCTCCATCGAGCCAAATGGCGCCCGGTGAATCATGACGGGGCGGTGCTGCTTGTTGTCCGAACCGGTGTACTCCAGCTGGAATCGCTCAGGCAGGTTGTAGTCGAGCTGCACGGTTCCCAGCTGCCACTCACGACCAATCGCATCCTTCACCATGAAGTCCGCCTTCGGCCCGTAGAACGCCGCTTCCCCTTCACAGGATTCAAACGACAATCCCGACTCGGTCAACACCTTTCGCAGCGACCCTTCTGCCTTGTTCCAGTTCTCTTCCGAGCCGACATACTTATCGCTCTTCGGATCACGGATCGACAGTTGGACTCGATAGTCATCCAGCCCGACCGACTGAAGAACAAACTTCACCAGTCCCAGCGTATCTGCGAACTCAGCTTCCACTTGTTCTGGAGTACAGAACAGGTGCGCGTCGTCCTGGGTCAGACCCCGCACCCGCAGCATCCCGTTGAGCTCACCAGTCTGCTCGTGTCGATACACAGTACCGAACTCCGCCAGACGCACTGGCAGATCCCGATAGCTGCGAGGCTCTGCTTTATACATCTGCACGTGGTGAGGACAGTTCATCGGCTTGAGCAGATAACGCTCCTGCGACTTCTCCCACTTACGAAGAACCGCGATCTTCTCATCCTTACTCAGCGTCGGCTTATAACCCGTCGCATCGAAGCCCATGATCTTGGCCGCTTCGAGAAGTGCTTCCTCTTCGTGTGCTTCCAGTCCGCCTGCTTCATCACCACTGAGTCGGTTGATGCAGTAATCGATAATACGACCTGCATCATGCCCGAAGATCGGCGCAAACTGCGAATCACGGTAATACGGGAAGTGCCCAGAAGTCTCATACAGTTCGACACGCCCAATATGCGGCGAGTAAACCGGCAGATAACCACGAGCCACGAGTTCCTGCTTGATGAACTCTTCGAGAGTCGCTCGAATGGTCGCACCCTTCGGCAGCCACAGACACAGGCCTTGTCCAACGTCGGGATTAATCTGGAACAACCCGAGCTTCTTACCGATCACACGGTGGTCGCGACGCTTGGCTTCTTCGATCTGCTCGAGGTACTGATCCTGATCCTTCTGCGAGAACCAGGCGGTGCCGTAGACCCGCTGCAGAGGCTTGGCGGTCTGATCCCCTTTCCAGTGAGTCCCTGCAACCGAAAGGATTTTGAACGCCTTGATCTTCCCCGCAGCCGGAACGTGAGGACCGCGGCACAGGTCAACGAATTCCCCCTGTCGGTAGAAGCTCAACTTGCCGTGCTCTTTGAGGCCAGTCCGAATGTGCTCGGTTTTGAGTTCCTGTTTGAGACCTTCGGTGAATTTGACTGCTTCATCGCGCTCCAGATAGAACCGCTCAAACGGCTCATCTTCCTTGACGATGTTGGCCATCTCCTGCTCGATGCGAGGGAAATCATCTTCCGAGATTTTCTGATCGAGATCGAAGTCATAATAAAAGCCATGCCCGGTCGTCGGCCCGAATGCCAGCCCTACCCCCGGATAAAGCCGCATGATCGCCCGAGCCATCACGTGAGCCGCCGAGTGTCGCATCACGCCCAGCGCGAGAGGATCTTTGTCAGTCAGCAGTTTGAGATTGATCCGCTCGGGGTTGTCAGAAACCTCCGCCAGCGGGCGAAAGGCATCAACAATGACACCATTCACTTCAGCGGCGACCACCGCGTTCGCCAGTCGAGCCCCAATTTCCTTGGCGACGTCGAGAGCAGAGTAATGTGCGGGATATTCTTTTTCAGTACCGTCGGGAAGAATGACCTTCAGCGCGTTCATGAGACCAGTTTCTGGTTAATGGCAACAACAGGGACCAAACGCCACTACAAAAGGCGCTCGCCAACCGTTGTTATAGGGGACCAGACACAAAACCGTCAATTTCGGTTCAGTGAGAAAGCGGTGAAGACGCGGAGAGAGCGGAATGCCGAGGGCGCGGAAAAATCATGACTTCATCTCGCAGGCTTTCAGCAACAAGGTTACACTGAGATAACACTCGATTGACCGACGACAATGACTAACCCACAATGGCTAAGTATCATCCCAACAAAGAGATCAATGCTGCGATCGAGCACGCGATCAGTAATGGATGGCGGTTTGAAAAAGCGGGGCCACGGGCGCATGTTTACGGCGTCCTGTACTGTGCTTTAGCAAATCGTTCTGGATGTCGTCACAATGTTCATGGCACACCAAGAGTTCCGGAAGATCACGCCGACCGTATTTATAAGCGTGTCAAAGATTGCACCTGCCAGGAAAGATCAGCATGAGCAAATACTTTTTTGATTTGATCGTTGATGGAGATGTCGATGTGTGGACTGAAGAGCTCGTTGATGCAGTCATGGGGGCAACGGAAACCGAAGGTGATCCTGGCGTGACTACGGGAATTCCAAGCGTTATCTGCTCAGGCGATTTCCCAACCATACGCGATGCCATTAAGACTCGCATCGCTCAGGTTGAAAGCTGTGGTTTGAAAGTCGTCGAAGTGAAGCTATTCGATGGCGAGAAGAGTGAAGACGTAGAAGCAATCAATCTTGTTCTGCGACTGAAGAAGCTAGTCGAGGATAAGAACAAGTTAGTGACCCTCTGGCAGGATTTTGCGCAGGCGAGTTGAGAAAAAGAAAGTAGTTGGTCAACCAATAACAATTCAATCTGTTTTAAGGTAACTCTAATCATCAAGCTTGAAATGCTCACACAGCTTTTGAATCGTAAATTGACTTCGCATTTTGCATGCTGTGTGTTGAATGGCAAAGAGGCCTTTAATCCAGTAAGCCTCTTCTCTAGAGACAGCTCTGACCCACTTAACGCGTACCGCGTAGTTCGTGAGCTCTGGATCCTCAGCGTTGATTCCAAGTTGGGAACCTGTTAATGGAAGCTGAAGAATTGGCAACACCTTACCATTGTATTTGACTTTAAAGTTCTTAACGGGACACGATTCCTCAAGCACTTCGCCAACTCCCACATATCCCCTTTTAGGAATATTCACAAAGATCCTTGCCCCGACAAAAAGATGCTCAAGGGTCTGTGAGTACCATCGACCGCCTCCACCACAAACGAAGCCGTATTTGCGACAATCGTCCCAGTTCATGTCGGGACCTTCACCTTGAGAGACGTAAAAGTCTTTCTGATTCCAAGCTTCTTGGACAGACTTTTTGCCTTTACTCGCTTTGATTTCTGCGATCCGAGGTTCAATCAGCCAAGTTCGCGTTAAATACTCTCGGTCATCATCTTTGAAATACCGAAAGAAAACCGTATTAATCGGTACTCCGTAATTCTCGTTCAGGTAGTTGATAATCCGCTCAGAACTCGAATCAAGATCCGCTGCAACTACAATTAAGCGATGCTTCTGATTGATTTTTTCCGATAAACTGACTCCGAAATTATCGACAAAACCCTGCTCAAGTGTTTGGCCTTCATGGTTTTCAGAATAAATCTCAGCAACCTCATCATAGGACAAAGCTTCGACCCAAGAGGCATAATCTAATGTTTGAGCCACAACCTCTCTGGGAGTTTTATCTCGCTTCAATTCAATGATCAACAGGTCTCCACTCTGATCAATTGCAAGCAAGTCAATATACTTCCCATAAGAAGTAGGCACTTGCCTGCCAATCAGCATCAGCCCGGGTTCGATCAATGACAGATCGGACGCAAGGCTATTCTCTAGAGTGGATTCATATTGTAAAGCTTGTGTTTCAACTCTCGAAAGCTGCGATCCAACTCGCCAAATTCCAACTTCAATAGGCATTTAAACTTCCAACGATAAATGAATGTGAACTACGCCTTCCTGATATTCCCTCGCTCCACAACCCCCTTCGCCGCGTTTCTGGTATCCAGCACCATCCTCGCGTGCTCGCAAATGAACGCGTAGTCATACGCCGAGTGGTCCGTCGCGATGAGGACGCAGTCCTGGGCGGCGAGGGTTTCGGGGGAAAGATCCGTACTACTCATTTCGGGGAGGGTTGGATGGTGGCGCATCTTGGGGAGATGCGGGACGTGAGGGTCGTTGTAGGTGAGGACCGCGCCACGTTTGAGGAGTTCTTCCATCAGGACGAAGCTCGGACTTTCGCGCGGGTCGTCGACGTCTTTTTTGTAGGCGACGCCGAGCATCA
>SXPC01000029.1 GCA_005778225.1 Planctomyces sp.
AGGCTCCGTCCGAGCCGCTTCTTTGCGTTGCGACACATAGGCCGTGCATCGACCCTGATGGCCTCGCATTCTGAGCTTCCTGCACAACACTCGACGTCGATCAGCCGTTGAGTGGTTGCAACGCGGGACAGCGGCTCGGACGGAGCCTCGCCCTCCCGCAGAAGGTCAGCGTCTTACAGCTCACTCAAGCAAAATACCCGACCGCATTTTGAAACAGCTTTAACCCCGCCCCATCACCTGTCAGTTTGCGGCGTGTCCACTGAGGGTGATTCGTGGCGGACAGGAAACGCTCGGGGTGCGGCATAAGGCCCAGCACGCGTCCTGTCGGATCGCTTAATCCGGCGATGTTCCAGGCGGAACCATTGGGATTCATCGGGAAAGGGAGTTTGTTCGTCCCTGTTGCCCCGGCATCGTCTGTGTACTGCAGGGCAATCTGGCCGGCGTCCTGCCAGGCTTTCAGAGTTGCTTCGTCGCGAACAGCGATCCGCCCTTCCGCATGAGCACATGGGAGTTCGATTTCATCAATACCACGCAGGAAGACGCTGTTGCTGCCAGCAGTCTTGAGCTTCACCCAGACGGCGGTATAGCGGCCGTTTTCGTTCCAGGTCAGCGTCGCCTGCGAACGAGCTTCTGGAGACGGAGGGAATGATGAGGTGCCGTTCGGCAGGACACCCGCCTTAAGCAGTGTCTGAAAGCCGTTGCAGATCCCCAAAGCCAGTTTGTCGGCTGCCAGAAATTCTGTCAGCGCATCTTTGAGTGAGCGGCGCAGCTTGCTGGCCAGAACGACACCCGAGCCGATGTCATCGCCGAAGCTGAATCCGCCGGAGACTGCAAGGATCTGATAGTCCTTCAGCTGCTTGCGTTTGGCGAGGAACTCGTTCAGGTGCAGGCTGTCAGGTTTGCCGCCCGCTTTTTCAAACGCAAACGCCGTTTCCGCATCGCAGTTCGTGCCAGGAGCACGCAGGACACACACACGAGGAGAAGCAGTCGACATAGATGTTCAGGTTCCCTGGGAATGGTTGTGAACTCCTATCGTAATCACTCCCGCATCGCTGGACAAACCACCGGGCCAAACGAGAAGGAATTCGCAGAAATACCAGCCAATGAGCTGTCTTGAAACTCCTCTAGGCCTGCAGCGCGGTTTTCTGCTAACTTCCACACCTGTTATGAAGCGTTCTTCTGCTATCTGCTGGACAGTTCTGCTGGCGACGCTGGCTTCGTCGGGGTGTATTACGCCCTGGAACACGAGCCTGCCCAAGCTTGGCTGGGACGACCCGCGCACCGCCAAAAAACGTCAGGAACGCTTCGACGCTTACCCTCTGCCAGACCTCGGCCCGGAAACTTACACACGTCAGCGAGACATGGCGATCCCGCGCGATGAACCGCGCCGCCTCAATGACGATCTGCTCAACACCAAATTCGGTGTGCCCAATTCAACAACCCAGTCTGAGCGCGAATACAATCAGATCGTGAAAAAGCCGGTCGTTGAATAAATCTGGTTCTTCTCCCGCGGGGAGCGCAACGGCGTGCGTAGCGAACCTAAGCGGTAATCAGAGCAATGAGGCCTCGTGTTCTTCGTCCTGAAGGGACGATTTCTACCAGCCCAGGATGAAATCCTGGGTGAGTGAGACCATTGAACGATCACCACCCTGAAGGGGTGGGTTCATCGTTGGGCTCGTGGTGAGCCGTCCCTACAGGACGGGAGATATTTCTCAACTACGTTACCCCAGGATTTCATCCTGGGCTGACTGATGACGGCCCTTCAGGCCTGAGAAGGAGATGTGAAAATTGGCATCTTGTCGTCGTCATCGTGTGCAACGCGGGACAGCGGCTCGGACGGAGCCTCGCCCTCCCGGGGGAGGTTCTTAGATTTTCGAACAGCTTCTAAGACTCGTTTGAATAGCCTGCTTACGATTCGCGCTCGTAGAAAAGTGCGGCAAATACGCTGGTTTCATGCTCGTTCAAACAATCATCAACTCCGCCGATTTCTGACAAAACTTTTTCCGTGTCGCGAAACTTTGCACGCCTCCCTGTGTTTTATCCTTGTCAGCCAGCGGTACTCATAGACAAGTCCGCTCAATTCACACGTCCTGTCGAACGATGACCGGCTTCGCTCACGCTGAGCAGCCGCCACCCCTTGATCTGATTTACTGGAGAAACGTATGCGCTCACTGAACCCATTCCTTACGCGATTGATGAGCACCATGGTGCTCTCGAGCAGCGTCCTGTGTGTCACTGCTTCCAGCAGCTTCGCTGGAGACGAAAAGCCGCCCGCAGAAAGCGAACGAACTCCCGTCCGCGAGCTGATGCAAAGACGACCCATGCCTGCCTTCTTCTCGAAGCTGGACGTCGACGGCGATGGCAAGCTCTCCAAAGACGAGCTTGAAAAAGCTGGCGAACTGCTGTCACAGCTCGATCAAGACGGTAATGGCCTTGAAGCACGCGAACTCATGATGCCAGCCCCCCTCCAGGAGCGTACCGCCGGCTTCCGTGGCGAAGGGCCTCAAGGTGACCGTCCACAAGTAGATCGTCCCGAAGGGGATCGTCCTCGCGGCGACCGACCCGAAGGACGACGTCCTGAGGGTGGCCGACCACCAGGTGACCGTCCAGGAGCAGACCGCCCAGAGGGTGATCGTCCTGAAGGTGGACGCGGTCCCGGTCGTGGGCCTGGCTTTGGCGGGCCGGGCTTTGGTGGTGGTCGCGGCGGATTCGGCGGAGCCCCCTGGATGCGTGGCGGCGATGAGGAACGTCGTGGTCCAGAAGGTCGCGGTGGTGATAAAGAACATGGAGACAAAGACCATGGTGATAAAGAACACGCCGACCGTGATCATGCTGAGAAGAAAGATCACGAGCATCACGATGCAGACAAGAAAGACGGCGACAAGAAAGAACCCAAGAAGGAACACGCCAAGCGTGAGCACCAGTCTCGTCCTCGTCCATTCTACGCCCACCATGGCGGTCACGGCCCACAAGGTCGTGCTCATCGCGGTGGCTTCGGCGGACACGGCTTTGGCGGACATAGCTTTGGCCGTGGCTTCGGACAACACAGCTTCAGCCGCGGCGGAAGTGCTCCTCATATCGTGATCATCAACAACTATTACGGCGGATCACCAGCTGGTCACAAAGGCCCAGCCAGTCATCGCGGCCCACAAGGGCCTGGTCGTCCGGGAGAACATGCCATGGGACGCGGGGGCTTTGGCGGGCCAGACTTTCGAGAAGGTGGATTCGACCGTGGACACGGCCCTGCCTTTGGGAAGAAACCACATGACGCCGAAAAAGGCCATGGCGATAAGCCCAAAGTCGATAAAGAGCAGCACGGCGACAAAGACCACGGCGACAAGAAGCCTCACGACAGCGATCGGAAAGACAAATCACCCGAAGGCAAGAAAGCCAGTCTGGATGATCAACTCGCCGACGAACTCGACGTGATCCTGACCCATTTCCATAAGAACTGATTCCAACAACGCGATCACTTTCCGGAAGGGGTGCGGCGAAGTTCGCCGCACCCCTTTTTTTTGTTGATTTGAGAGAAGGATCGTTACGCCAGGTAAACAGGCCAAAATCTTCAAAGCCTACTTCAGCCCATAGGATGCTGCTGCGGCACTCTGCAGGATAAACAGAATGAACTACATTAAATGTGAGTTCAAATGAAGAACCGTCGTTGAGTCTGCATTTGGTGCGGTTCAAAGACTCACCAGCACCCTACTTGGATCGCAACTTCGAAAATGGTGCGTTATTCCTGTTTGATCTGAACGAAGAGAATTGACCACAGAGGCACAGAGAAGAAGGGATCGATGTTGTGTTTTCTCTCCAGTCTCTGTGTCCTCCGTGACTCTGTGGTTCAATTTTTCCTATTCTGAACGCGACAAATGAAGCGTGGTGGTTTACTACGTTCCGTCGCACTTCGGATCTATAGAATTCGGCACGTTCGAAGTGTTTGGCCGAGATTCAATTCGCCTGTTCTGGCATGGCCGGGGGAGGGGGGACATTGGCATTGCTGGTTGACTGCGGCTTTAAGATCAGCAGGACTCGCCAGCGTGGCTCGGCCGCATTAACTGGAGTCGAACTACCAGCTGCTTCTGAGAGAACTGTTCCATAGCGAACATCTTCCTGCATCTTTGGTGAATAGCCGCCGCGGGCTTGCGCACCTGAAACATCGCGGCTATGGGACGTCACGGATTCGGAAAGGCTCAAATTGTCTGGGAGGGAAGGAACCCCGCGGGTCAGGTTTTCACGATCAAACCAGGGAGTCGACGCGGGTTGGTTTTCCGGAGTTGCCGTTATCGGCATTGCAATCTGCAGCGGAGCCTGAACCTGACGACGCTCCAGTCCCATCGACCGATTGTCACGGACAGCAGCCGAGGGTCGTGGCAGTTCCATCCATGTCGCTTGTCCGACCTGCATTTGATTATTATCAGTCTGGCTGTAAGTCATCACGCCAGCAGGAGAACTACCAGCGATGCCTGCAAACGACTCGGTTTTGTTTTCCAGAACCTGACCCGCGGCAGACGTCGTGGACTCTGCTTCAAATGCCTGTTTGGGAAGAACATTCGACTTCATCATGCGCGAATTTTGCGGCGGACCAGCGGGAGTATCCACCGGTTGTGTTCCAGCCATGTAGAAATTCGTATTCGCAGCGTCCGGGTTGGCAAAATCCGTGGCGGCGGCAGGCGCGGTCGAAGCCGCGAATGTCGTCACCTGGACTGGCTCGATGTTATTGAACATCAGCTTGGAAACATCCTGCTGCTGCTCGGCATCCGCGAGGAATCGCAGAACCTGGCTGGCCGGAGCGTCGACGTAGACCGCGACATCTCCGTTCTCACGCTGCGCGACCGAGACATCGGAGAGTCGTTCAGGCTCGATCCTTACCAGTTCATTCATTCTGGCGGGCGAAGTCATCTCTGGGGCAGGTGCCATTGCTGGTGAGCCCGACATCATCGTGGAAACGCCATCGACATTCGCGCCGGCAGCCTTTTTCGGCTCTTCTGGAAGACTCTTTTTATACTGTCCCGAATTGTCCTGACCCGATACGGAGTCCTGCTCCGACGCTGCCAGCATCGGTTCACTGAAATTGTTCTGCAGGGCAATGCCGTTGCTGGCAAGGGCTGTTTCCAGACCGCGTACTGTTGCAGAAACCGAGTCACAATAGACTTCTATAGGAATCAGCTCGCTCGTCGGATTGGTATTCTGGATATAGAAATTGTTGACGACCTGATCGCTTTGCATCTGTGACTCGACAACCGGACCTTCCGGCGCGGGCATAATCGTGGCCCATTTGTTTCGCGAATTCAGTAGAGGAACTTGCGCCAATAAGGCAGCCGGATCGACATCCAGCTGTTTTTGAAGATCCGTCCGACTCATCATGACATCCGCCATCGGAGCTGACGCCATTTCCAGATGCGTTGAGACGTCCGGACTTTGTTCGCTCTTCAACGCCACGCCAAAATAAGACTCTTGGGCATCACCGACATTCTGCTCATGCTGGACCTGCCACCACATCGTTGTTCCCACCGCGACAACGACAACGGCCAGCGAACCAATCATCATCGCCATCGCGCGACGGCTTTTGCCATACCAGACGGAAGTCGTCTTGGACTGGTTCACATTTCCAGAGCGGATCTTCTCAGAGGCAGTCTGGTTAGTCGTACTTTCCGACGCAGAGACTGCAACAGGATTCCCCGATCGTTGAGCTTCAATCCGTTTGAGGATCTCGGGAGCCAGATTGACTTTCACCCCGACCGTCGGCAGTTCGTTGACGCGACGCTTGAGCCCGCCCAGTTCGTCGACGAGACGGCGCACCTCGGGCGAAGTCGCCAGCTCCGCTTCAAAAGCGGCTCGCTCCTCGGGCGAAAGTTCGCCATCAAGGTAAGCAGAGATTCGGTCATCGTCGGGTGTGAGTTTCATTCGTTTCTATTATTTCCGGAGAATGTCGAAGTCCAATCCTTTGTTAGTCGTTTTTGTGAAGAGTCGTATTTTCCGTCAGGAGGTTGCTCCCGGTGCCCCTTGACGTGAGAACGTCGAGGCGACCTTCGAGCGTTTCAAAAAGGCGTTCTTGAGCTCCAGACGCGCTCGATGCAACCGACTGCGGACCGTCCCGATCGGACAGCGCAGAACGTCAGCGATCTGCTCATAGGAGAGGTCGCTGAGGTCTTTGAGCGTAATGACCTCGCGATGCTCGTCAGTCAGGTCATCCATCGCGACCGAGAGCAAAGCAAGATCTTCCTGGTCCATCATCGTCTGTCCCTGGTCCTGGAGTTGAGCCCCATCGACAGGATCAAATCCCGCAGTCTCGCGCACTGCTTCCAAGGAGACCGTCGATTTGCGTCGACGGTGATGATTCATCGCACAGTGATACGCAATTCGGAACAGCCAGGAATAAAAGTGAGCGTCGCCGCGGAAGGAGTCGAGCTTCTGATAAGCCAGCAGGAACGCCTCCTGGGCCTGATCGAGAGCTTCTTCGTGTGATCCGGTCAGTTTCGTCAGTGAGAAGACCAGGCGCTGCTGATACCGCTCCACCAGCTGCCCGAACGCGGAGGTTCGGCCAGCCAGGGCGGCGTCAATCAGATCTCGGTCGGTAGTCGTCACGGCTCGTTACCAAACAGACGTTGTCAGGAATCGCGAAGTTCCATGCAATTTCAGAAATCTGTTCTAACAGATTTACCCACCAATATTTAGCCCCCTGTGAGTCGCCGGGCGCCTTGTGCCTTCAAGCCACCGAATCACGGACCCAACACTCAACTACGGATGAACACGAAGAAACGCGGATAAGAAAAGCGAAAATCGACATTTTACCTGTTTAGTTGCTCATCTTCCAGGTGAGGGTCTGCTGCCAGTCCAAGCCCCATTCCCATACCACCGCCCAAAGCCATTCCGCCGCCACCATCCCCCTTGCCTCCCTTGTTGCCACCATCTCCCTCTCCTTTCCCTTTTCCACTGTTCGATCCACCCAGGGTGCGGGAGGGTCCCTGCTTGGGGATTTTCAGCTCAGCGGGGATCGGTTCCAGGTCGAGCACCTTGCGAATAAAGTCTCGCAGTGACGACACCAGTTCATCGGTGTGAACCGTCTTCCCGGCTACGAGTTCGCTCGCAGCAGTCGCCGCCAGTTTCACCTGCTCTTCGGTGCCCAGCAGAATCAAATCGGACAAGGCTCCCTCGACGGCGTCACGAATCCGGCGCGATCGCTCTGATGTGGACGAGAGAGGAACACTGGTTTCCAGGGCGACATCGGTTGTGGGGACTGGAGCCGTCTGCAGGCGATGGAGATCGCGCAGGTGTGTGGGATCAACAGTCAAGATCCCGGTGAAGGAGCCACCCAGGACTTTATAGGCAGCGATCAGCGTTCGCAGTCGTTCATTGATCTGCCGGTTCTCGCGTTCGCGACGCTGCTGCACGATCTGAGTCACCAGCAAGCGGATCGCCACCATGACAAACGTGATCAGGACGAACCCCAGCAGCGTCGAGATCATCCCGCCCCAGGAACTGAAATCCAGACCACGCATCGGGGATGCTCCTTATCAATGAGAATTCGCGACAGATTGAGAGGAGTCAGCGTCAGGTCGTGGACTGGATCTTCGAGCGCGCCGTGACTTTCTGGCCGTAGAACGCCAGATAAATCGCGAAGATGATACCCATCGCTCCCAGCCCCAGACTGATCAACTGGGAGATCGTCAGCCCGGTATCGAACTGCCCCAGTTCGTCCGCACGAACCCGTTCTTCCAGGAACCGCAGGATCGGATACAGAATCCATCCGAGTGCCAGCACCGAACCGACTTGGGGCCGGACTGCAAAAAAGTTCGCTGTTAGAATCGCGATGAGAAACCCGTTGATCGAACTATAAATCTGAGAGGGATGCATCGGCGGAGTGGCAGCATCCGCGGCGCTAATGAAGCCACGCATGACGAGTGCATCAAACGTGTTCGTCCCGTGAGGATACTGCACCGACCAGGGAAGATCACAAAAGTCGCCGTAGCAGCACCCATTGAGGAAACAGCCAATCCGCCCAAATCCCACGCCCAGAAAGACCGATGGCGTGACGATGTCTGCGATATTCAAGACGCTAAGTTTGTGATGACGACAGAACGCCAGAAACGCAATCGCGCCGCCGATGACCCCTCCATACAAAACAATCCCGCCGTCCGGCAGATTGACGAGCGTGAAAAGAAACTGCCCGACTGTATGCACGTCCGCAAAAACCGTCTCACGCTTCTGCACCAGATAAAAAATCCGCGCCCCGACGATCCCCGACATCAGAATCGTGATCGCCAGATCCCAGATCAGCTTCTCCGGAATTCCCTGCTGACGGGCCCGCCACGCCCCATAAGTCCCCGCTGACCAGAACGAAAGCAGCAGCATCGCGCCATATCCGAAGACCGGCACCGTTGCCATCGGCAGAAAGAAGGGGGCCAGCAGCGCAACGACCGTCACAGTCCCAAAAGTCGACAGCGCACTATGCTCATCTGGTCCCCATTTCGTTCCCCGCTTGCGATAAAACGTCCACCCTAGCCAGCCGACGAATAAAGCAACCAGCAGCCAGATCGAACCAATCACCGGCAACCCAGACGTCGGTTCTTCGACGTAGGGTAACCAGGGTTGATGCATATTAATACGAAACAAAATCTGTCGCATGAAACGCTTCCAAAGGAGACTTTCACCACAGAGAGCACGGAGGAGCGCAGAGTCACACAGGGAAGAAAGGAGTTTATCTTCTCTGTGAGCCTCTGTGTGACTCCGTGCTCTCTGTGGTGAGAAGTTCTGTGGCTATTTTGGGGTCATCATCATGTTATCAATCAACCGCGTCGTCCCATTACGGGCGGCAACGAGGGCCACCATTTCGGGCTGCGGCTGAGTCAGTGTTTCAAGAGTGGTCGGGTTGGCGAGGATGGCATAATCGAGAGTCATCGCGCCATCACGGGTGATGATCTCGGCCATCTTGCTCATGATTGACGCCAGATCGCTGTGACCTGCCGTGACCTGATTCTTCGCGAAAACCATTGCTTCGTAAAGTCGAATCGCGACGGCTCGCTGTTCGGGCGAAAGGTAGGCGTTGCGACTGCTCATGGCAAGACCATCTGTCTCGCGGATCGTCGGACACCCGACGATCTGGATCGGCGAATTCAGGTCACGCACCATTTGCTTGATAACTGCCAGCTGCTGGAAATCCTTCGACCCAAAACAAGCGACGTCCGGCATGACGATCTGAAACAGCTTCATGACAACAGTCGCGACCCCACGAAAATGCCCCGGCCGAATCGCCCCTTCCAGGATTTCCGAAAGACCGGGCACTTCGATAAAAGTCTTCGCCCCCGGCGTGCTCGGGTACATCGTCTCGACATCCGGGTTGAAAATGAGATCCGCGTCGCGCGAGGAACACATCGCGATATCTTTTTCGATGGGCCGCGGGTACTTATGAAAGTCTTCCTGCGGCCCGAACTGCGTCGGATTGACGAAGACCGTCACCACGACATAGTCCGCCAGTTTCTTCGCCTCGTCGATGAGACTCAAATGCCCTTCATGCAGCGCCCCCATCGTCGGCACGCACGCAATCCGTTTCCCCTCACGCCGCGCCTGTAACACGGAAACGCGAACAGCATCAATCTTCGAAGTCGTCTGCGTCATCACTTTCTTCCCGTAGGGTCCGCTGTGCGGACCGTCAATTCGCATGAGCACAGCTAAAAAGCCGGCCAATCTCTAAGTGGTTTGGGTCTCATTTACCTTGTTGAGTGTCCATATTGGTCCGCACAGCGGACCCTACATCAATCCACCACCACCAGCATCATCCCGTCGTGCCCCTTCACCCCCGCTGTCTGCACGACCGTCGTCGTCAAACCTTCGGTGCGCGACACCAGCTCATTGAGCTTCCGAATCCCGAGGGCATTGGGGTCCTGGGTCTCGGGCTTAATGACTTCCCCTTCGCGAACGACGTTATCCAGAACTATAAGTGTACCTGGACGAGACAGCTTCAAACACAGCGGGAAGTAGCGGTAATAGTTGTGTTTATCTGCGTCCACGAAGATCAGATCAAACGGCTGGTGCCCCTCCTTGATAATGTCTTCGAGGAGGCCGAATGCATCTCCTTGGCGGACTTCGACTTTGTCTGACAACCCCGCCACGTCGATATTCTGACGAGCGATCTCGACGTGCCTGGGCTCGAATTCCAGCGTGATCATCTTCCCGCCAGTGGGGAGAGCGCGAGCCAAATGGATCGAACTGTACCCGCCCAGTGTTCCGACCTCGAGGATCGACTTCGCTCCCGAGATTCTCGCCAGGATATGCAGGAATTTCCCCAACTGCGGCGACACCGCAATCTCCGGCAGTCCAGCTTCCTGCGAGAGCGCGAGGGTCTCATCGAGAATCGGGTCAGTGATCGACAGAATCTCTGAATAGTATTGATCGACAGCGGTAAAAAGCGATTGCATGGTCAGTTACCTGATCGTTGAGCGAAACGTAGAAACGGGAGAAAGACTGAAACGCAGAGCACGCGGAGTTTTCAGAGGGAGTTCGTGACCAATAGACGGGATATTTTAGAAAGTCCATCAGCTCCTGAATAGTTGCCCCCATGTTCCGCCTCATGACTCACGACTCAAACCTCATGACTTTCCATCGGTGTCCATCCGTGTTCATCCGTGGTTCTTTTTCTCTTCACTCGGTCAGATACAAGTGTGGAGCATTTCCTCTAGCCCTGAAATCGGGTTCCGACATACAACACGCAGCATGACGTACGATCTGATTTCCCGCGTGCCGGTCTGGATGCTCCTGTCCGTGTATGCGCTCATTGCCTTGGGCATGTCTGCCATTGCCTTCGCTGACCAGGTGGTCGGCGAAAGTGATTTCTACACGCGCCAGCTCTTCTGGGCCGTGGTGGGGACAGCCGCAATGATCACCATGGCAACCATCCATTACAAACGCTGGATGCCGTTCAGTTATCTGCTGTTCTTCATGACACTGGTCCTGCTGGTTCTGGTTTTCTTCCTGCCATCCAAATACGGCTCCCAGCGCTGGATTCCCCTCGGCCCGATGACTTTGCAGCCTTCCGAATTCGCCAAGATCACTTACGTCATGGCACTCGCGCATTATCTGATCTACGACCGCAGCTACCGCAAACTCTCGGGACTCATTGTCCCGTTCGTCCTGACTGGCATCCCTGTCGCCCTCATTCTCAAAGAGCCCGACCTGGGGACATCGCTGCTGTTTATCCCCGTCCTGTTTGCGATGCTCTTTGCAGCCGGTGCACGGTGGTATCACTTGCTGCTGCTGATTGTGCTGGGCGTGATGATGGTTCCCGTCCTGTGGATCGGAATGAACGCTGAGCAGAAGTCTCGCGTGACAGCAGTCTTCACCCAAAAGGACTCCGGGACTGCCCCTTCGGGCGATGGCTACCACCTGCACCAGTCCAAACGCATGCTCGCCGTCGGCGGCGTCTGGGGCGTCGATCTCAACAATCCCGAGCATGAAGACAAACTCGAAGTCCACATGCCTGCCTCGCGAACCGACTTTATCTTCTGCCGCATCGGCCAGCGCTACGGCCTGGTCGGCTGCCTCATCATGTTCGGCCTCTACCTGGCGCTCCTGGGAAATGCCTACCGGATTGCTGCCTCGACCGAAGAACCTTTCGGCCGCCTCCTCGTCGTCGGTATCGCGACGCTTCTCGCCACCCAGCTGACGATCAACGTCAGCATGACCGTCGGCCTGATGCCGATCACCGGGATCACATTGCCCCTGGTCAGTTACGGCGGCTCGAGTCTTCTGGTGACCCTGGCCTCCATCGGCCTCATCATCAACGTCGCTTTACGTCCCACCTTCGACATGCTCGGCCAGACGTTTCGATGATCGCCTGTTGACTCGCTTGACCTCGTGCATTGCGTTCACATTCTTCTTCGTGGATGATAGGAACCTCTGTCTTTGAGCCTTGCACCAGATGACGTGGAGCCTTTTCGCCGTGCCCGATGAATCCGCCGAGCCATCTGACGATCGTCCACACAGCAGTCCTCCGTTGCATGCGCAGTTTCACTTCCAGCCGATTGCCGCTCGCGTTCCCGAGCCAGTCTCTCCCGGCCAATTCGCCAACGGCGCCATCGTGATGACAGGGCCACACGAATTTCTGATCGATTTCGTCTTGCGCCTCCACCAGCCCAATTCCGTCGTCGGACGGGTCATTCTTCCTCACGAAGTCACCCGTCAGTTCATCCGCGCCCTCGAATCGAACATCGAGCAATACGAGCAGATGTTCGGCCCCGTTCCACCAGCCCCTCTGCCGATCAAACGCAATACGCCGACAACCGACACCGGCCCAATCGAACCCGGAATCGTCGACAACACAGCGGGAGTCCCCTCAGCCAGCGTCACGCCCGTTCCTCGGGTTGCCTCTTCACGTTCCCAACCGATTCAGATCGATGAAATCTACGACGGCCTGAAATTCCCCGAGCGTCATCAGCCCGGCTGCTACGCCAACGCCGTCCTCATCCGTCATACGAACACGGAATTCTGCTTCGACTTTGTCGCGAACTTTTATCCTCGACCCGTCGTTGTGCACCGATTTTTCTTCGCGCTGGGACAGGTTGTCCCCTTTTATCACTCGCTGAAACATTCTTTCGACCAACGCTTCGGGCGTCCACAGCCCGATCCTCCTGCGGATTCGAGTTGACGTCAATCAACGTTCCCGGCAAAATGAAAGACAGCTTGCGCCGAAGCGATGCTGGCGAAGGAGGCCCTGTTCTACAGGCTCGTCAGAGGGATCGTTCAAGGAAGGACGTAGAGTGACTCATCCGCGACGCCATCAATTTCCCGTTGAAAACCAGAACACACCACCGCGTCCACAAAGTTCGCGTCCAGAGAAAACGTCTTCTCCGATGGAACAGCTGGGCGAAGTCTCGGTTATCCTCCCTGATGGGTTCGAACCCTCCTACCGCTATCCGCTCATCGTCTGGTTATGCAGTGATCGACGTGAACGCTTCGAAATGCTGCAGCGTTTCCCCTCGATCAGTGACCGCAACTACATCGGCCTCGTTATCGAGTACCCCGACGAATGGCTGATCGATCGTCTCGACGACCATTTCCAAGCCTGGCTGAAGTCCCAGATCGACCTCCTGCCTGTTCACCGTCAACGCATCTATTTGGCAGGAACGGGGTTCTTGGGGGAAATTGCCTCCCGCATGTCCGGCCAGCTGAATCTCCCCATCGCTGGCGCGATCAGTCTGCTGTCTGACACGATCAATGCAGCGTCCATTGAACAAAAGAAACGACACTTCTGGATCCCCTCGACCAAGGCCCAAGAACAGGCTCATGCAACGCCTCCCGTCTCCTCGCCTCTCTTGTGGGTGATTGAGAATGGTGACCTAAATGTCCAGAGCACTCTCTGGCGGGACATCGACCGGTTTATTATGCAGGGAATCTACTCTGCCATTGGTTAAAGTATTCCCAAATGGTCGACAGAGTTTGAGTTTTTGCGTGCAGTCTTCTGTGTCACTTTTGGCCTGATGGGACAAACCGGAACGGGTAAGTCTGCACTGCTCCAATTATGAGCGCATCAAATCAAATCAGTGTATCAAGCTGAGCCATCATAGGGCACAATTGTGTCATCCTGATGCATTTGGTTCCTGCTGTTGCACAATCTTGGACGCTCCAAGACGCATTTAATTTCAGCAGTCGCAGGAATCATGTTCTCTTACGGTGAATTCCATGCAGCGATCCATTCTCATCCCGGATGGGTTTTCACACGACTATCGTTATCCACTCGTGATCTGGCTCTGCCGGGATGAACGCGAGCGACGCCTCCGCGTCCGACAGTTCCCCCGCATCAGCAATCGAAACTACATCGGGCTGTTCGTCGAATACCCTGACGAAATGCTCTTTGACTCAACACGAGCGTTCTGGACCCACAGCCTCCTTGAGTTGCTGCAGACGCTCCCTGTCCACCGACGTCGCATCTATCTGGCAGGCGTGGGTGATCATGGCTACGCTGCGTATCAGATCATGGCACAGTCACATTACCTCGTCTCGGGAGCCATCTCCCTGCTGTGTCATCTCCCCGTCGGCTTTCTGACGCGTATTCTTTCGGAAGACAACTCAGATGCCGTCGCCCAGCGTAAGCTCGACGCCATGCGGTTGTTCTGGATGCCTCCCTACATGGGCCCTGCACCCAAACCACTGGCCTGCATCAACCATGACAAGCGATCCCCCTTCTGGCTGACGCGAGCCCGCACATTGACTCAGGAAAGCAGAGTCTGGTCCGAGGTCAATCAGTTCGTCATGCAGGGCATTTACTCCGCCAGTTTTTAAATGCAGAAGTGTAGATGGCGATAATAGCAATAGGCACTTAAAATGCAGTCAGTCACTGAATCTTCTTTCAATTCATCGTTTGCGCACCTGGTAGGGTGCTAGTGAGTCTACGAACCGCACCAGATGCATCATCAATCACCATTCCGCGTTCGAATACACTACGATGAGTGAGAAGACGACATCTGAGGCTTGAGCAGCGATGGTTTCCGTCTGACGCGAATTATCTTTGACCAGCAGCGACAGATGCTGCGGTAAACCCCATGACCGTCACTCAGTTCAATCCGTTGAAGAGCTCTCGTCCAATCCCCAGGCGTCCCGTCTTCCCTCGACCAGGCGCAGTCTCTTCAAAAAAGCCCGGCAGCTCATTGGCTTCGACACCGACTCCCAGATTCAGGGCAGGGTTCTCTTCGTTGTTGAAGTCATCCAGGGCAAAGTCGGCCCGCTTCCAGGTCAGCATGTTCGCGTGAATGAGATCAGGATTCTTCCAACCGATGCGATCGAAGTACGTTGAGCGCGTGTAACGCCAGTGATTCATCCAGTCAGACTGGCCCAGTTCCTTGTAATCTTCCTCATCGGTCGAGACTTCCGAGATCAGCATCATGATGCTGTAGCGGTCAAAAAAGTTGAAATCGCCTGTCCATTCAAAACGTCCGAGCAGACCCTCTTTCGTGTCGTTTCCAGACAGCGAGATCAGAGGATAGTCGCCCAGGTTCAGGAAGATGCACTCGTGAGCCTCAATCGACGAAGAGAGGAGATCCATTGCCATCGGATCCTGCTCGGCTTCGAACAGACCACGGGTCGTTGCAATCGTCGATCGCTCGAGTTCGACATCGATTTTCCCGCCTCCCGGAGGACTCATTCCCTGGATCTGGCTGTAGATCATCGCGCCTTGAACGGCGATTCCCGATCGACTGACCGAAATCTGGGCGGCATGAGTTCGCTGAGTCAGGATCACCGAGCCAACGCCACGCACCATCGATGCTTCTATGGAAATCGAGGGACGCACACGATGGCTGAACGAGTCAGCCTGCATCATCCGGAAGTCAGACGTCAGATTCGCCAGAACTGCGCGACGATACATACCGCTATTGAGCGTGACCGTGGTGTTCCGCAGTTGAAACTGCGATTCGTCCATGACCGTACTCAGTGCGATTTCAGGTCCGGTCTGTTTCTCTGTCAGGTCAATGGTGATATTGAGACCCTGCAGCATCAACGTCGAGGAGTTCGAAAGCAGAAACAGCTCTTCCGAAGAGTTCATCGAACTCGGACGGAAGATCAGGTGGACTGGATTGGACAGATCACCGCGGATGTTGACATTCTTATTGTCGATGATGATCGATTCGGTGATGACGATCTCGCCAGGACCTTCGACTGGTGTTACGCGAATGAACTGATCCTGCTGGGCTCCTTCAATGGCTGCTTTGAGCGTGTTGTAACGGGTCGAAGGGCCTGAAGGACGTGTGACCTCGAAAATCACTCGGCTGATCGGCGATGTCTCAGCCGCTGGAATCGCGACAGGTGCCAGCGGAAGGACCGATTCATTTGACTTCAGGACTGACTTGCTTTCTTCGACCTTGGCGATCAAAGGTCCCGGCAGACTCGTTGCTTCCAGCGTCGGAGAAGCTGCCGGTGAGGTTTTGGGCAGAAGTCCTGACGCGCCTGTTAAAAATTCTGTTCCACTCAGCGATCCACTCCCCAGTTCCGTGGGAACTGCATCCGCACCAAGGCCAGAAAATGGATTGGCTTTCGTCGTCGCCGTCGACGCGATTCCCGGATCCTTGATGACCTTCTCAGGACTCGTCAGCGTGGTCTTTTCAGACGCGACAGTCATCTCTTCAGGAATGATGTCCTCAGGCTGACTCACTTCTGCGGGAGTCGTTAGTTGACCTGGGAGTTTCATCTCTTCAATGAATGACCGGAAATCGTCCGAAGGGCGATAAACGGAATTACTGTTCGAGAAAAACTTCGTCGCGATGCCATCAAAGTAACTGTTGCTGATCCCGAATTGGGGAAAGATCCCCTTGCTGATGTTCGATGGTGCCGGGCTGGGGCTGACGGGCTGCGTGCTGGAAAGAAAAGGAGTTGCTTCCTGCGAGTACGTCATCGCGTTGAACCGTTCGACCCCGACCACCGTCAGCAGCAGCAGCGTCACGATGGAGATCAACCCAATGTGACGACGCCAGACAGGTTCCTGAATGCTTTCCATAGGCCGGGCGAAAATCACGCTCTCAGCCGGAATCGCTGTCAGGTGGTAATGCTCCGCCTCCACGTAAAGGTCTTCCAGCAGCGACTCTGCATCCTGGTAACGTCGCGAAGGATCGCTGGCCATCATTCGCATGATGATCGAAGCCAGTTCCGGCGAGACCGCAGGATTTTTCACCGACGGATTGGGAACCGTCTTGTTCTGGTGATCAAGCAGTTTCTGCAGCATTGTCCCTGTGCTGTAAGGCGCGTCACCTGTCACCATGTGATAGAAGGTGCAGCCCAGAGAATAGATATCGCTTCGAAGGTCGACAGATCGCGGATCGCGTGCCTGTTCGGGCGAAATGTAATCGAATGTCCCCAGCGTCGTCCCGGCAGACGTCAGATCAACCGAATCTTCGCCTCTGTTGTTCAGACGGGCGAGTCCCCAGTCGACCAGCTTGGCTCGACCGTTGGGCTTGACGATGATGTTCGATGGCTTGATATCGCGGTGGAAGACGTGAGATGCGGCAGTATGCTTCAACGCCGCGACGATCTGGAGAATGTAACTCAACGCTTCTGCGATGTTGAGCTTGGTCTGCTGGCGGATCAGATCGCGGATGTTGGTTCCCTCAACATATTCAAACGCGATGAAATGCAACCCATGCGACTCGCCAATCCCGTGAACCCGGGCGATGTTGTCGTGGTCCAGTCGAGCTGCCGAGCGGGACTCATTGCGGAACCGCTTCACCGCCAGCGGATCTCGACAGTACGACGGCGAAAGAACCTTCAGCGCCACAATCCGTTCGAGGTCTTCATCCCAGGCGCGAAAGACCGCCCCCATTCCACCGACACCGATCCGCTTCTCGATGACGTAATTCTTGATCAGCATCCCCTGAGCCAGCAGGTCCAGAGCCGCTGCAGATTGATCGGGGTCAGGGGCAGGGAACAGGCGATTCCAGAGCTTGCTTCGCTCTGTGGGCGTCATTTCCGGGAGCGAACTGGGAGCATTGCCGGAGCCTGCCGCCTCAGCATCGGCTTCTGAATTCGGGCGTCGTCCCGGGATGACCACCGTTTCCGAACCAAACGGCATACCGCCACCGCCGGGGAACGGATGATAGGCCGTTCCACCATGGCTGGAGCCTTGTGCCGCTGGATCTTCAGGTTGGTTCATGGGATCGTCTGACGTTTCCGGAGTGATCAACCAGCCAAACGCTCAAAGCTGGTCACACTCATTCTCGCAACAATTCAAAGGTCGCGGTCTGGGTCAGTTCGTTTTGTAGACAGGATCTTGCAGAGCATTCCGGAAACGGAACGCTTCTACAGTAAGACAAATTCACTCGCAATTTGTTCACAAGTGACGGGGACGTGAACTCAGAAAGGTTGGTCTATTCTAGTTGCGAAATCCCCCGATCGACACTGGTGAATCTGGTTTTCCGCCAATTTCGAATGTCAAACCTCATCAGTAAAGTACGCTCAGAGGGCTTGAAAAGTTCTCTTTCTTGTCCTCAACGCGACAAATTAGCGATCATTTTTACCTGACACGTCACTTCGGTCACACCTGGAAAGCAGAAGTGCATTTAAATCAATTTTGATTGATGCTTGTCAATCCGCCAACCGGTCTGACCAGTAGTCTCTTCGTCACGCCAAATGATCTAACCTCGCTGACTTTCCCGAGCATCCGATCTTTTCGGTAACTTACCCACATTTCCCCGAAATATTCTCACATCAGCACATTCTTCTACAGTCCCTGCTACTTCTTCCCCTGACTCCGCTGCAGGGCAAAAAACTCCTGCAGGATTCCTCGACACTCTTCCATCATCAACCCGCCAATCACAATCGACTGGTGATTCAGCCGCGGATCGTTGGTGAGTTGGTAAAGCGTATGACATGCCCCCCCTTTGGGGTCAGCCGTGCCATAAAACACTCGCGGGAGTCGCGCCTGAATGATCGCCCCCGCGCACATCGGGCATGGTTCCAGCGTCACATACAGCGTGCAGTCAAGCAAACGCCACGACGAAAGCGCCTCCGCAGCCTGAGTCATCGCGATCATCTCGGCATGAGCCGTCGGGTCTTTGAGGGTCTCTCGCAAATTATGAGCGGACGCGATGACCTGATCGTTGTGAACGATGACCGCGCCGACCGGGACTTCCCCCTCGTCAAACGCCTGACGCGCTTCGTTGAGGGCGTAACGCATCCAGCGTTCGTGAGGCTGCAAGATGTCCTGGCCGGTATCGATCACGCTGTTACTCCTGAATGGTGATTTCCCTGAACGGTTTGATTTCGGTTGACGGGCGGGTGACTGGACGCCTACAACCCATGGACCCGGGTCTTAGCGCAACAGCCCGTTTGCTTTCACGACGGAAGACGAACCTTCATGACAACTCATCTCCCGCTGTTTGTCAAACGCGATCTCGATGGCTTCTTTGGTCTGTTCATCGATAACCTCGTTCAACTGCTGCTGATCATCTCACTGTGTATCACTTTCTTCGGCAACAACGAAGCGACAACCAGTCTCGTTTATGGACGCATTCTTCCCGGCGCTGCGATCAGTATTCTCCTCGGCAACATCTTCTACGCCTGGCAGGCTCACCGACTCGCGAAGAAGCTGGGACGCAGTGACATCACGGCTCTCCCCTATGGCATCAATACCCCTTCGCTACTCATCTACTTCTTCTTCGTCATGAAGCCCGTCTTTGACCGGACCGGTTCCGTCGAACAGGCTTGGCTGATGGGACTGGTGGCCTGTCTGGGAAGCGGGCTGATTGAATTCTTTGGTGCGTTCGTCGCCGAATCGATCCGCAAAAATACGCCACGTGCTGCGCTGCTTTCGACACTCGCGGGAATCGCGATCGGGTTTATCGCGATGGCGTTCGCCATCCAAATCTATCAGCGACCTGTCCTCGCGATGCTTCCCATGGGCGTCATCCTCGCATCCCTGTTTGGTCGAGTCCGTTTCTTGGGTGGCCTGCCAGGTGGCCTCATCGCCGTTTCGCTGGGGACAATCGTTGCCTGGATGCTGACGGGCGTTCAAGTCGGCCTCACCAGCGCACAGCTCACTCTCCCCCCGTGGCTTCTCGAGAATGCCATGTCCGTTGATGCCGTCCAGCAGGCCGCAGCGTCGACCTCGATACGACTCCCACACTTCTATGGAGCAGAACTCTGGGCCGTGCTTTCGCAGCCTGCCAACTGGATCGGCTTTGTGACGGTCATCATTCCCATGGGGATCTTCAACGTCATCGGCTCACTACAGAATATTGAATCCGCCGAAGCCGCGGGCGATCTGTACCCGACGGGTCCCTCGCTGGCAGCCAATGGCATCGGAACGATCGCCGCTTCCCTGTTTGGCTCCTGTTTCCCGACGACGATTTATATCGGTCACCCAGGCTGGAAAGCGCTCGGTGCACGCGCCGGCTATTCCACGCTCAACGGTCTGGTCATTACCGTCATCTGTCTGACGGGGCTCGTCGGCATGATCAGTGCCATTATCCCCATGGAAGCTGGCAGCTCGATCGTCTTGTGGATCTCGCTGCTGAACGCGACGCTGAGCGACGGCTTCGCGTCCGCCGCGTCATCCACGTAGGTCACATCGCTGCGGATCCGCACCGGCACACCGC